>CAYSZJ010000092.1:0-16990 GCA_964435435.1 uncultured archaeon | reverse complement strand
TAACTCTGGTTCATGAATAACTGCCATTAGCACATTTATCCGTCGTTTCA
This sequence comes from uncultured archaeon, assembly GCA_964435435.1. Classification (GTDB taxonomy): domain Archaea; phylum Asgardarchaeota; class Lokiarchaeia; order Sigyniarchaeales; family SOKP01; genus Loki-b32. The sequence continues at coordinate 16,940 of CAYSZJ010000092.1, read as the reverse complement.
TTCCACCAGAAAAGCTTTTAACTAAATCACCTGAACGATCTAATAAATTCATTTTTCCTAACAATTCATCCGTTCTTTCCTTATAATCTTTTTTTGCCATCCCATGCATTTGCGCAATTAAATGAATATTCTCTTTTGCATTTAATCGCGGATAAAGTACAAGTTCTTGAGGACACACCCCAATACGTTTTTTAATTTCACGAGCTTCTTTTCTGATGTCGAATCCTAATACTTTAGCATCTCCACTAGTAGGGTGTAAAATGGTTGAGAGCATCCGAATTGTTGTTGTTTTACCTGCTCCATTCGGTCCAAGAACACCGTATAATGAGCCTTTTGGTACTTTTAAATCTATCCCGTCAACAGCATGAATATCATTAAAATATTTTTTCAAATTGTTAGTTTCAATTGCTATTTGCATCTAATTCCCTCTATTTAAATTTATGATAGATAATGTTAGTTGTAATTTTTTTGAATATAAATTTTTCGAATATCTACGAAGAGGGATATTGAATTTTTTGCAAAAATAAAGTTTTTTTATGCTGAATTGTTAAGATTGATAATTTTTTCTACTACATTTTTAACATTTTCATCAATAATCTTTAAAACCTTTTTATAAGTGGTGCTTGAAGTATTATAAGGATCAATTATGTCTAAGTTGTCAGTTTCCCCATTAAATTCTCGTAAAGTAAAAGTTTTTTTATCAATATTTTTAATGTATTTAAATTTATTTTTAATCTCTTTCGAATGTGTTTTTTCCATTGTTAGAATTAAATCTTGTTTTTCTAGTAGATTTCGATTAATTATTTTAGGAATAAAATCTGAATGTTTGATTCCTTTCGAATCTAAATACATTCGACATTCTTTTTGTATGTATGAAAACGCATTTATGAATCCAGCACTGCTAAAAATTAGAACAACATTATATCTCTCTGTGTAATATCGAGCCAAATATTCTGCTGCCGGAGATCGTGCAGTATTTCCTAAACATACAAAGAGAACGTTCTTAACTTTGTTCATATTATTTCAAATATGAAAAAACTTGAAATTTAAATAAAATTTATGGTTAAAATTCTAACAAAAGTATTAAATAAAATAATCTCTAAAAAGTATTAGTATCAATTAATTTTTAAAGATTGATAATGAAAAGCGAATCTGTTAAACAGTGGTTTATTAGAGTATTTGTAAGAGATATCAATTTACCTAGGAACACATGGATTTATTTATTTTTCTCTTTACTTTCTATTACATTGGTTGCTGAATCTTTTTTATTTAGATACACTATTATAACTGGTGGAATTTTATTTGTAGAGATTGAGATTTACGTTTTTTTATTAATACTTGCTATTAGTTTTGTTATATCAGGTATAGTTGTTGATTTAATAAAGAATAAAACAAAATATTTCAATCTAATGCTATTTCTTTGTATTATTGGACTTCTTCTAAGCGCTATTCAAGGAACCTTTATATATTATTTAGGATTATTGATTGTACTCTTAACAGTACCTCAATTAGTTATATTATGGTTCACTATATTCGTTCATGAAACTAATATTTTAAATCGGGGTAGAATAGCAGCTTATCTATTGATTTCTTGTTTTTCTTTGGGGTATATTTCTGTCCTTTTTATTATGTATGACTTTTTATATATCTTTTTTAGTATTCTAGAATTTGGTCTTTTATTAATTATTTTTTTGGCTTCCCGAAATTATACATATGTAGAAACTACAAAAAGATTAAAATCAGACAAAAAATATTTCAAAATAATTTTTGAAAAGCATTTTTTCAGATATTCTTCAAGCTTCACGATATTAAGTTTTATTTTAGGAGATTTAATAGCGAGGTATAGTTTTGAAGTAGATCTTTTCATTTATGCAATAGCATCTTTTTCATATATTATTGCTGCAGGTTGTTTTTTAGATAATATTGGTCGCAAGACTTCAATTGTATTAGGTATTTTTGTTCTTTCATTTTTTCTTATATCTTATGGCACATACATTGAAGCTGACTATATTTTTGGGATGCCTAGAAAAACTTTCCTTTCAATTCACTACGGTTTCTCGATATTACCCCTTTTGCTTGCAATCTTCACAATTTCTGGAGATTTTTCAACAGAACGAGGAAATTTAAAATTTAGAGGTCGTATAAATGGTCTTTTTATGTCGCTATTATTTTTTGGAGCAATAATTGGATTTGTATTTAGTCGTTGGATAAATGATATATATAGGAGATTTCCTCTTTTATATGAATACTTACCCAACATTCCAGATCTTTTAAATGGATTTATTTTAGTGTCTCTTTTAGTTTGGATGATGGCAATGAAAGAATTTTTAGTCTCTAAGGATAAGAAATGGGCAAATACATTAAAAAATATCTTTGTTCTTAATAAACATGGTGTATGTCTTTATCACCACAATTTTGAACATAAAGACCTGTTTAAAGAAGAGGAACACTCTGAATTAGATGAAGATCTTATCTCAGGCGTTCTTTCGGGGGTTATTTCTATAATTTCTGAAATAACTCATAGTAAAAAACAACTTAGGCAAATCCAAAAAGAAGAGGCTACCCTATTATTTACTTATGGAAAATATCATATTATTGCATTAATCGTATCTATGGAATTGCCAGTTCTATTTAAAAAACTTGATGAATTTTCGCGAGAATTTGAACAAAAATTTAGTAAAGACCTTAAAACTTTCAAAGGAAATGTTCAACGGTTTGAACCAACTAAATTTCTTGTGGTAAAATACTTCAGTCAGAAATACGGAGAAGTTGCTGAATGACATGTTAAAATATATTATTATTTTTTTTTCTATATAATAATAACTTCTCAAAAACCGAATCAATTATTACAACTGTTTCTATTTATTTTTTTAGCAATAAAATTAAATAAAAAAGCATCCTAAAAAATAGTACAAATATTAACTTTATAAAATTTAGATTTAGGCTAAATCTTTTAAACAACGACAACTAAATTAGTGTCTATTAGATTTAGATTTATGTAAAACAAGATTAAAATGAAAAGGAGCATAAAAGATAGGTTTGTTAAAGCATTTGCTAGAGACGTAGAAGTGGATAGAAACATATTTTTTTACTTGTTTTTTTCTTTTCTTGCAATTGTATTTATTGTTGAATATTTCATACTTAAATTTTTAGTACATATGGAAAAGGGATTAACTCGGGAGATTCCAGCGATTTTAATATTATTTATAATTTCTATTATTTTTTTAGCTTCCGGTTTTCTCGTTGATATCATTAAGAATAAAACGCGGTTATACATTATAACCCTATCAATTTGTTTAATAGGTTTATGTTTAAGCTATCATCCATCTCCTATAATAGATCTCTTTAGTATATTGATTATACTATTTACGATACCTACATTAATTATAGTATGGTTTTCAACATTAGCCCATGAAACAAATATTTTAAATAGATCAAGAGTAACGGCTATATTTTTAGTATTTTGTTTTCTTTTTGGTTTGCTTGGACTTATCTTTGTATTTTTCAAGGATTTATTCATAATTTTTGTCATTATAGAGTCTATTCTTTTAATCATAATAGTTTTGTATTCAAGGACTTACAAATATATTGAGACAGAGGAGAGACTTAAATCTGATAAGAAATACTTAAAAATAATTTTTGAGAAGCATTTTTCTAGATATTCGATTAGTTTTGCAATGTTAAGTGGTCTTTTAGGAGGTTTATTATATAATACTCTAGATTTTTTTGATAGCTATGAAATAGATATTATTGCATTTTCGATTATATCTATTTTTTATGTTTTGGCAGCAGGCTGGTTTTTTGATAATGTGGGCCGAAAGACCACATTAGTTATCGGGATTTTAGTTGTCTCATTCTTTTATATATCACATGGTTCTTTTTATTTTCCGAATGCACTGGTTGTCTTTGGCATTCCAATAAAAATCCATATTTCTATTCATTATGCTTTCGCCGTTCTTCCACTTATACTAGCGATAATTACAATTTCCGGAGATTTTTCAACTGAAAGAGGTAATTTAAAATATAGAGGGGCTATTAATGGGCTTTTTATGTCTTTAATGTGCTTCGGAATTGCAGTAGGTTATTTATTGTATCGATTGATTAATAACGTTCCCGAAATAGAAGATTGGGCACCAAACTTACCAATTCTATTAAACTCTTTTGTTTTAGTTATAGGTCTCGTATGGATGATGGCAGGAAAAGAGATCTTAATATCTAAAGAAAGGGAATGGGCTTCTTCGATTAAACAACTTTATGTATTAAATTATCATGGAGTGTGCCTCTATTATAAAAATTTTGAATTAAAAGATAAGATTAAAGATAAAAAGGATGATGGTCATTTAGATGAAGATCTCGTATCAGGCACTCTTTCTGGAATTGTAACAATAGTAACAGAAATAACCAAAAGTAAAAAACATCTCAGAAAAATAATTAAAGAAAACAATTATTTTTATTTTTCATATGGAAAACATCATATTGCAACTTTAATATCAAATTTGGAATTGCCCGTGTTATTAAAAAAACTTGACGAGTTTTCAGGAGAATTTGAGGAGTCATTTATAGAAGATCTTAAAAATTTCCAAGGAAATGTTGGTCGGTTTGATTCAGCAAAATATTTAGTGAAGAAATATTTTGAACAAAAACATATCTTACTTGGTAAATGAAATATTATTATAATTACTCTGATTTATTAATTTCAATAATTTTTTTAAGAGTTTTTATAACACCCTTTTCAATTCGTTCAAGTACTATATTGTATTCTTCTTGAGGTAAATAAAAAGGATCTTTTATCTCCAAATCCTCGTTTTCTCCAGCATATTCTAATAATAAGAAGACTTTTTCGTCAATTCCTTTAAGATTTTTAAACTTTCTTTTCAATTTGTTAATATGATGCTTTTGTTCGAACCCTAAAATCAAATCTTGCTTCTCAAGTAATTGAGAATTAATTCTCTTTGCTGTAAAATCACTAATATCAATGCCTTTTGACTTTAGATAATTTAATGTTCCAGGTTGAGCAGTTTCATAATAATGATAGATCCCAGCAGAATCAAATTCAACATCTTTTAATTCTTCTTTATACTTCGCACTTTTAAGCCAATTTGCAAATGCTTCCGCAAATGGACTTCTACAAGTGTTTCCCGCGCAATAAAAGAGGACATGTTTTATCTTAGACATTTTAAATTATTCCCCAATCTTACTTGATCTTGAATTTATGCTTTCAAAAAAAATTTTTGATTAACTTCAAAAAGGAATAAAAATATCAACAAAACAAAGAATAAGATCTTAGCAGTCAGCTGAATTAAATATGGATAATGATATTTCTTTCAAGGAATACAAAGAGGATGTAGAATCTTTATTTTCTCCAAAATCTTCTTATACATTTTTAGCAGGAGCAGGTATTTCGATGGATAGTCCTTCGAATGTTCCTTCAGCTTTAAAAATAGTGCGAAATCTATTAGAATTATGTGCCCCTCCAGAAGAAGTAGAAAATCTACTTTCACTTAAGAAATTAAGATTTGAATTAGTGGTAGAGAAAATACAAAGTGAAATTGATGAAGATCTTAGGTTTTTAGACTATTTAGAGCAAGTTACAGAACCGAATCTTATTCATTATTTTTTAGCGAATGCTATAATTCGCGGAAATTATGTGTTAACTACCAATTTTGATTATTTGATTGAGTATGCTTTAGTAAGGATGTTGGATAATGATTTTTACAATGATATTATCCCTGTTATAACGAAGCAAGATTACATTTTTTATCAGGATCCAAAAAATCTCGTAAGAGCAAATAGATATCCTTTATATAAAATTCATGGTTCTAAGCGTAATATTATTATAAATAAAGATACAGGAGAATCTCTTATAACAACAATTAGTGCTTTAGGAAAAGAACGAGAAGAGGGAATAACTTTTGCTATTGAGCCTTACAAGAAACCTGCTGTATTTAATTTAATGAATCAGCGTACATTAGTGATTTTTGGATATTCCGGAAGTGATGATTTCGATATTGGCCCAACATTAAAAGAGTTGCCATTTCTTAAAAATATTATTTGGATTGAACATATCCTAGAAGACCAATTTGAGATAATAAAAATTGATGATTTGAATAAGGGAGGGGAACAGAAAGAACTCTCTCGAGTTGAGAAATTATTGAAAGAGATAAATAATACTGGCGATTTCAGTGTTACATTGGTTAGAACTAACACTAAAAATTTTATCCAAACAAAATTATGGGAAATATTTTTACCTTATATTTCAATTAAAGAACTATATGAATTAAAACCTGCTAAGAGTGTCCCTAGCTTCTCTGACTGGATTAAACCTTTGTATGAAGAAACATCATTGATCCAAAAATACAAATTAGCTATTCAGTTGTACTATTCCCTTAAAGAACTTAATGCTACTATACGTTGTTCAGAAAATGGTCTTGCACTTGCTGAAGAAATGAATGATCATTTGGCTCAATCTTATTTTCTTAACTTTCTAGGATTAGTAAATCAAATAACAGGAAACTATAATAAGGCACTAGAATATTATAGGCAAGCTTTACAAAATGACGAGATTAAAAATGATCTCCCAGGTAAAGCGACTGATCTTAATAATATTGGGTCGATTTATTTAACAAAAGGAGAATATGATCTAGCAACAAATACATATAAAGAAGCATTGCAAATTGCTGAAAGAATGCAAGATTTTCAAGGAATGATTGCAACCTTGAATAATCTTGGAAGAATCAAGGAAATTAAAGGAGAATTAGATTTAGCGTTAAGAAATTATCAAAAAGCTATGCGAATTACAGAAGAGATAGGGTATTTGAGTCGTAAGACTACTCTATTAAACAATATTGGCAGAATTTACGGAATACAGAATGATTTCGATATAGCACTTCAGCAGTACGATGAAGCTCTACAGATCTCTGATCAACTAGGAGATTTATATGGAAAAATAATTCTTTTAAACAATATAGGGAGGATTTATGATGAATATCATGATTATGATAAAGCATTTCAATATTATACGGAAGCATTGGAATTATCTGAACAATTAGGAGATCTTTCAAAAAAAGCTGGATGTATAAATAATATTGGATCACTTTATTTAGCTCAGGGAAAATCTGATAAAGCTTTGGAGAAATACCAAGAAGCGTTGAATATCGAAGAGCGATTAGGAGATCCTTTAATGACAGTAATCTATCTTAATAATATAGGTATGATTTATAATAATCGAGCAGAATATAATATAGCATTGAAACAATATACTAAAGCTTTAGATATTGTAAAAGAGTTAGGTGATCTCTCTAAAAAAGCTCTTTTATTAACGAAAATTGCCATGATTATAATGATTAAAGAAGATCATCAGTCAGCTCTTAAAAAATATAAAGAAGCTATATTAATTTTTGGGGAAATAGGAGAATTAGCCAACAAAGCCGCTAGTTTAAGCAATGTTGGAAAGATTTACGAAAAATTTCAAAATTATAACGAAGCGCTTAATGTTTACGAAGAAGCCCTTCAAATCGATGATCAACTTGGGGATTCAATGAGTAAAGCTAGCGATTTATATAACCTAGGAAGAATACATAAAATGTCTGGAGAATATCGTAAGGCGTTACATTCATATGAAGAAAGTTTAAATATATTTACTCAATTAAATCAAGAACAATATGCTAATGTCATTAAACAAGAAATCAATGATTTAAGAAGCAAAGTTGGAATAAGACAGCCTTAATCTCTTTTTCTAAAAACATATCATTTTACTCAGATAGAAATAAATTTTTAATGTAATCATTGGTATTTTAATATAACTTTTAATTTATTACAGAAAATATAAAAAGTTCCATTGAAGCTTAAAACAGATTTCTTAATTATTGGAAGTGGAATTTCAGGGCTATCTTTAGCATATTATCTTTCAAAATTGGCACCAGATGAAGATATTTTAATAGTCACCAAAGAAAAGCTTCATGAAAGTAGCACATACCATGCTCAAGGAGGAATAGCTTGTGTTTGGGATAAGAAGGATAATTTTGAGAAACACATTCAAGATACTTTAATTACTGGAGATGGGTTAGGGGATGAAAACATTATTAGGAAAATTATCATTCAAGCACCGGAAAGAATAAATGATTTGATAACTTTAGGTGTTGAATTTACTAGAAATCATGAGGGGGAATATGATCTTGGACAAGAAGGTGGGCATTCAGAAAGAAGAATTCTTCATGTAAATGATCAAACTGGACAAAGTATTGAACAAATACTTATTAATAATATAAAAAGATTAAATAACATTGAAATCAAAGAAAGATGGTGCGCAGTTAATCTCTATGTAAAAAGTTTAAATTGTCATGGAGCGTATGTTTTAGAGCAAGACACAGAACAAATTCATAATATTGCAGCAAAAGCAACAATCTTAGCAACTGGTGGAGCTGGTAAGATATATCTTTATACCACAAATCCGGATATTGCCTCAGGAGATGGTATTGCAATGGCTTATAGAGCGGGGACTATGATATCTAATTTGGAATTCTATCAATTTCACCCTACTTGTTTATATCATCCTTATGCGAAAAATTTCTTAATTACAGAAGCGATGCGGGGTGAAGGTGCTATTTTAAAAGACCAGAAAGGAAATCCTTTCATGGAGAAATATCATCCCCTTAAAGATTTAGCTCCTCGAGATATTGTTTCTAGAGCCATTGACTCAGAATTGAAAAAATCTGGTGATGATTATGTTTTTTTAGATATTGCCTCATATAAAGATTCTAATTTTATTAAAGAACACTTTCCCGGAATTTATGAAAAATGTCTCGAATTCAATATCAATATCACAGAAGAGTCTATTCCTGTTGTTCCTGCAGCTCATTATCTTTGTGGAGGTGTAATGGCAGGTTTAAATGGAACTACAGAAGTGAAAAATTTGTATGTTATAGGAGAATCTGCTTGTACAGGATTACACGGAGCAAATAGGTTAGCAAGCAATTCTCTATTGGAAGGATTAGTTTGCGCTCATGAATGTGCAAATTATCTAAAAGAAAATATCTCTTCCTATAAAATTAAAGAATTTAAAGAATGGGAACCTGGTAATGCTATTCCTTCATCTGAGGCTGTGGTAATAACCCAGAATTGGGATGAAATTAGAATGTTAATGCAAAATTTTGTAGGGATTGTCAGATCAGACACGAGATTAAAAAGAGCTCTTAAAAGAATGAATATTTTTTCAGAAGAAATAGATTATTATTATTGGAATTATAAGATAGAAAAGAATTTAATAGAATTAAGGAATTTATCAATGGTAGCAGAAATTTTAATAAGATGTGCATTATCTCGAAAAGAAAGTAGAGGAACTCATTTTAATGAAAACCATCCCGAAAAATTGGAATTGGCAAGAAATTCATATATTAAAAGACCGTGGTAAGAACAAATAGCTTTTAAGAACTATAATTTTAAATTCTTATTCTCATTTATATTGATAAGTTTTATCTTAAAGGAGCTATGGTTTAATATTGAATATTGGTAAAAATATTAGGATAGAAAGAATAATTAATCGCAAAAGTAAGAGAACGATTATTATTCCTATGGATCATGGCCTAACTATGGGAACTATTAAGGGCTTGGAAAATGTCGCTAAAATGATTGAAAAGGTTGCTCTAGGCGGAGCTAATGCTGTGCTTATGCATTCAGGCATGGTTGGTGCTGGACATCGTCAATATGGAAGCGATATTGGTTTAATTATGCATTTATCTGGAGCCACTAGTTTAGCACCGGATCCAGATAGAAAAATTTTAGTTTGTTCTGTAGAAAGAGCTTTAAAGATGGGCGCTGATGGGGTTTCAATCCATATTAACATTGGTGCTGATGAAGAACCAGAAATGCTCCAAGATGCAAGTAAAGTTATAGAAGCCTCAAGAGAATGGGGGATGCCAGTATTAGCAATGATGTATCCAAGAGGAAAAAAAATTAAGGATGAAAACGATCCAGAAGTAGTAAATATTGCTGTTAGAGCAGGTGTAGAACTAGGGGCTGATATTGTTAAAACAAATTATACTGGAGATGTTGATTCTTTTAAAGAAATAGTTAATGGTGTTAGCCACATTCCAATTATAATAGCGGGAGGGCCAAAAATGAATACTATACCAGATTTATTTCATATGGTTTACGATTCAATCCAAGCAGGAGGGGCAGGGGTAGCTTTTGGCCGAAATATTTTTCAATCACAAGATCCTACAAAAATGGTAGGCGCAATCTCGAAAATTGTCCATGAAAATTATACCATAGAAGAAGTGTTAAAAGAATACAATTTTAACTGAAAAAAGTTCTCACTTTAGCAAATATGAGTAATAGCAAAATCTATTCATTGTTTCAAGAACAATTGAAGAATCAAAAGGATGAATTAGAATTGAGAGTAATTATCTCTTTTGAAAATACCACAAAACGAGATGAATTTATATCAAATAATAAGAAATTACAGGTATTATCAAAATATAATTTTATTCCTTCCATTTGTGTGAATCTAAATAAAGATCAAATTAAAAAATATGGAAAAGACAAATTATTAAAACGAATTGAAGAAGATCAAAGATTATTTTTATCGATTTTTGATTTTTTTGAAATTATAAGTTTAAATGATTATAAAAGTTCCCAATTTTCATATACAGGAAATAATGTCAAAGTAGGAATAATTGACACCGGCATCCGAGAAGATGCACCTTCAATATATAATAGTATTTCAAAATCATATATTTTAGATAAGGGAGTAAAAAAAGGTAATAAAAAAAATCTAAAAAGTGAAATATCACATGGAACAATATTAGCAAGTTTAATATGCAATCAATTTAAAGATTCTGAAGGGAAATTCATCGGAATTGCTCCAAATTCAAAAATTATTGATTTCAATATTTCAAATTTAAAACAAGAATATTATTTTTCTAATATTTTAGAAATTTTTGATTTAATAATTAAAGATAATATTGGCCTTGATATACTTTTAATATCTTTTACGACTTTAAATCCTTCTGATGGGATAGATATCTTATCATTAGCTTGTGATTTATTAGCAGAAAAGGGTTTAATAGTAGTTTGTCCTGCTGGCAATAATGGCCCAGAATCATATACAATTGGAAGTCCTAGTGCTGCTAAGAATGTTTTAACTATAGGATCTATTTCAAAAATGCGTACAATTTCTGATTTTAGTGGAAGAGGGCCTAGTTTAGATCAAAGAATAAAACCTGATTTTTGTTTACCTGGATCAGAGATTAAAATTCCTTTATCTAATGATTTAACAATAAATGCCACTGGTACAAGCGTTGCTGCGGCAATTGGTGTAGGGATAATTGCTCTTATTAAAGAACATAGTCCAAACGCTTCGTATAATGTTATAAAAGAATTATTTGCAAAATCTAGCACAGATTTGGGTTATGATGAAAACACTCAAGGGTTTGGAATTCCTAATATCGTAAATATTTTTAAGAATTTGAATATTTTTCTTGAAAGAATCCTCCCGTATAAATACCTAATTAAAAAAGCTTTAGCGATTACTATTGAATTCACAATAATAGCAATTGCAATTTATTACCTATTTTATTTTATTATGTTTATATAATTATTCTTTTATGAAGAGAGGGAATTTAAATTTTTCCGATATTTCATGTGGCAATACCATTGTTAATTTCTGAGATTCCAATAATAAAGAAATATAAAATTAATAGATTGGCTTTAATAATTGGTTCTTTATTACCAGATATAATAGATAAACCAATATTTCTATTGGGATTATTAAATGGAAGGTTTTTTTCCCATAATTTATTTTTTATTATTTTAAGTTTCCTGATTGTGTTTTTAATATCGAAAAGAAATCTCGAGATTTCTCTTCCGTTTTTAGCTGGAATGGGGCTTCATCTCATATTAGATCTACCTTATGTTCCATTATTTTATCCATTTATTACCTATAATTATATAATTGTTGAGGAACCATTTTTATACTGGTTCAATGCTCTATTTACAAATCCTATCGTTCTATCAACAGAAATTATTGGAATTACTATTTTGATCTTTATATTAATACATAATAAATTATATCATGCTGAAGATATCAAAAATTATTTAAAAGGGAGTACATGAATTACGATTAAAAACAAGGATTAAATTACATCGAAAGAAGGATTTTATCATGAATGAACCTAAAAATTTGCAATTATTCTTTTTATTTTATATTTCGAAATTATCAGTTTAATAACTAGGATGTGAAATATTTAATACCGAAGTTATTAATTCTTAAATAGTAGGATGACTCAAAACAAACTAGTCCATGTTATTATAGATAATAGAGAACAGAAATTAAAGGCTCTTTTAGATAAAAAAAAAGATACAATAACATATGAATCACAACAATTAGATATCGCAGATATAGTTGTTTCTGACAATGTTGCTATTGAGAGGAAGGAGGGTTTTGACTTTGTGACCTCTATAATGGATAATAGACTATTTGAGCAGCTACTCCGCTTAAGAGACACATACAAGTATCCAATCTTGATATTAGAGGGACTAGATGATGAGGTGTTCGAAAATACCGGAATGAAGATCTCATCAATTTACGGGGCTCTTTCCTTTATATCATATAAATTAGGAATTTCTGTCATTCCTACTCGAAATATTGAGGATACTGCGATTGTAATAGAAAGAATTGCCAATAGAGAACAAGGAGGAAAAGATAGCATGCCAATACTTTCAAGGAAAGCGCCCAAAGAAATGTCTAAAAAAGAGAGACGATCCTTTATAATAGAAGGCTTAGAAGATATCGGCCCAAAAAAGGCGAAAACATTGATAGAAAAGTTTAAAACACCTTATCAAGTATTTAAAGCAATAAGACATACAGAGATTTTATATACTAGGACAGGAAATCCAAAGGGTGTACAGGGCCCTCTCGAGGATCTTACTGGTTTTGGCTGGAAGTTTGTAGAAAAGAACCAAAAAATCCTTTTTGGGAAAAAGAAAAAAAGTCCTCAGAAAAAGATTAATGAGAAATATTAAGATTTTATCTGTAGTTAATTTAATGTAAACAAAAAAAATCTAAAATAAAATTAAGAAAGGAGGAAAAATTATGGAAGAGAAATTCATTCAATTGGAAAAGATTATTCGCGACTATATGCGAAAATATAAGATTCCTGGGCTTGCTATTAGTATTTTCCAAGAAGACCAGACTATTTATTCAAAAGGCTTTGGAGCCCGTGATCTTGAGAAATTTCTTCCAATGACGCCCCAGACTCTTATTGGGATTGGTAGTATAACCAAATCGTTAACAGCGTTCGGAATTATGAAGCTTATAGAGAGGGATAAGCTATCTCTAGATGATTCTGTATCCAAATATCTAAATTTTGCTCCTTTTACAAACCATCCTGATATCCAAATAAAGCATATTTTATCACATTCAAGTGGAGTTCCTGCTGCTGATGGTGGACTAGCTTCATTATTTTATACATTTGGAGATTATAAGAAAGTATATCCCGCTACAAGCCGTGATGATTTTATTGCCCATCTTGGTGAACCTGAAGATTTCATTATTTTTAAACCAGGTGAAAAATTTTACTACAATAATGATATGTTTACATGTTTAGGTTTTATTATAGAGAAATTAACAGGAACTTCTTATTCTGAATTCATTCGGAAAGAAATCCTCGATCCACTTGAAATGAAGCGCGCAGTGTTTTCAAAAGAAGACTTTGAGAAAGATCCCTTGAATGACAAAATGACGGGGTACATGCCTAAGAAGGAGGGTGATAAAATGGTACCCGATAAGAAACCTGTTCCACTTTATAACTATCTCAACGCACCTGGGGGTTTATATGTTTCAATGGAAGAAATGATGCACTATGCTGAATGTTTACTTCAAAAAGGAAGCTACAAAGGTATAAAATTACTTTCTTCACACTTATTTGACGAATTATGGACTCCAAGAATTTCAAGTCCTTATGGATATGAAAAAGATCCAAAATATTGTTTGGGATGGGTTTACGAAGAGGATTACTATCCTTACCCTTTTGTTCATCATGGAGGTGGTTTAGGGACTAGTTGTGCCAATTTCGCTATAATCCCAGAAAAAAAACTGGGTGTTTCGGTTGGGCAAAACTCTTGTACAGGTATAGTTTCCATAATTGGAAGAGCTGCTTTATCTCTGTTACTTGATTTGGATCCCATGATTCATGTTGAAGAATTAAAGATAAGTCAAATTGTAGATGAAATCAGCGGAGTTTATAAATCGTCCCACGATCTATACGAATTAAAAATATATCTTAAAGGAACTGTCCTTTTTGCGGATATTGAGGTTGATGATGGATTTATGAGTTTTCCTTTGATTCCAAAACAACTGAAAGATTTATCATTTACTGTTTGTAGTACTTTACCTATGATGAGGGAAGGTATTAGATTTGTCAGGGACCAAACAACAAAAAGAGTGAAATTTGCTACATATGATAGATATCTTTATCGCAAAACTTAAACCAATCTACTATCTAAACTTTTTCTTTAAAAATTGAGATTTAAACCTCAAATTTTTTTAAACAGACTAAATTAAGAAATCTTATAATATGATGATCTATCTGATTTTAATCCCAATATTCTTTTCGAGTATGGTTTATGGAATTATTGGGTTTGGTGATGCGTTATTATTAATTCCAATTATAACTCCAATAATTGGAGTTAAAACTGCAATAATACTTGTGAATCTCTGGGGAACCTTACCTGCTTTAACCAATTTTATTAAATATCGAGACTTTTTAGATAAGGGTTATTTTTTTCGATTCTTATTATTTGGAATTCCTGCTACGATTCTTGGGACTTATCTCCTGATTAATATTCGTTTAGAATGGATTGAATTAACTCTAGGTGTTTTTATTTTTTGTTATTCTATTTTAAAACTTATACAATACTTCAAGAGCCCATCTGATGTTGAAATACAAAAAGAATTGAATTCATCATCTAATTTTATTTTATTGGGATGATTTTCTTATGGTTTGTTAACAGGTTTAATTAGTGCAGCGGGACCATTTAATGTAGCATTATTAGAAAAAACCGGGCATAATCGTGAAAGTTTTATTGAAAATTTCGCTGCAATTGGAACAATGTTATCTATTTCAAGAATTCCATTTTATTTTATCGAAGATGTATTCCCATATGAGCTATTCCTTGTTTTTTTATTTGCTTTTCCCATCATAATACTTGAAACTAAACTTGGTCATCAGATTACCCCAAAAATACCGGTAAAGAAGTTTCAGATTATTATATTTTGTTTCCTTTTAGGAATTAGCATAAAATCGATTATCACATCAACCATTAGCTTGATTAGTTTATAGTAAAAAACAGAAAATATAGTAAAAATTAAAAAAAATAATAGTAATAAAAAGAAAAAGATTATAATAATCCTACGTATCTCTGAATTTGTCCTTGGATTAAAAGCAATTGTATATTTCGTGCGCCACCAATAACTTCTTCTATTTTACTTATATCACATAATTCATCAACAGGGGTATTATCTGTGACTGATACACCCCCCATATGTTGTTGAACTTCATAGCAAACTTCATGAGAAAGTTTAGCCAAATAATATTTGCCTTGAGAGGAAATAGACGCAACCCATTTTTCTGCCTCTCTAGCAGGTTGTTCCGTAAATAAAATCTTCTCATCGTATACAGTTCCAGCCTGTAGAGCTAAAGCGGTTGCAGCATTAGTTTTTGTTAATAAATCTGCTAGTCCATATCCAACGCCTTGATATCTGATTACAGGTTTACCAAATTGTTTCCTCAAATTGGTATAAATAATGCCATAAATTAATCCCGCCCAGCAAATTCCGACTCCACTTCCCATTATTGAAAGTCTTTCAGGAACTAATCCTTCAAAAAGTCTTTTATATCCAAGTCCATCATCTGCAAGTATATAATCCTTAGGTACCTTCACATTATCTAGTATAGTATGTGATATCTGAACCCTTGGTACAGAATTAATTCTTAAACGTTCAGTTTTTACACCAAATTCACGCGCAATAATAGCTTGTACCATAGTATCTCTTGGATTTGCTTCATCATAGACTCCATAACATGCAAAATAATCAGCAACACCCCCATTGGTCGTGTAGACTTTTTCTCCATTATAAATAACCCCATCATCTGTTTTTGTGCATTTAGTTGTCATATTTACTGCATCCGAACCTCTTTCAGGTTCAGTAATACCTATGCAACCAATCTTTTGTCCTGATAAAAGCTCATCTTGCACTTTTATGGGAATATCAGATTCTCCTCCGTGTTCATAATAATGAAAAGTAGGGTTCCCACATAATATCCCACTTGCTACTCTTACTAGTTCTAATTGAGGGTCAAGTAATGAGATATGAGCGCCTAAAAGTATTTCCTTTTTCATTCCAAAAGGTTTGAAGTCTTTCCATAGATTAATTCGTTGAATATATCCTCTTTTTCCAAGTTCTGGAAGCAAGTAATGTACATCTTTCGATTTATCAATTTTAGGATGTAAATCTAAGCAAAACTCTTGAAGTTTATGGCAATATTCTCGTTCTTTTTCATTTAACATTGGAAAAACGTTATCATTGAAGATTTTGAAGACATTTTCCAATGACATCTTTTCAAGGATTTGATCATTAATTATTTTCTCTTGAAACATTTTTTCGTCAATTCTAAAAGTATTGTTTATAATTTGAAAGAATTTATATTAATTAGTCTAAATTTTTTATTACAATTAAATCTTTAAGATTAAAAGTTAGTTAGCACTGAGGATTTTATGTTTAATTTAAAAAAAATAAGTTTTTAGTCATTACACTCAAATAAAAAATATTAAAAAATTAATTTTTAGTAGTTATAGCTTCATTAATCTTACCATCTCGCATTTTTAGAATTCTTTCAGCAAGAGCACCAACCATAGGGTCATGGGTTACCATTAAAATTGTT
>CAYSZJ010000091.1:0-17148 GCA_964435435.1 uncultured archaeon | reverse complement strand
AATGGAACTTCTTGTTCTATATAAATATCATCATCCTTTCTTTCAAATCTAGGGTCTTTTTTAATGTGTATGGCAATATATAAATCACCTGGAGGACCTCCATTCTCTCCTTGCATACCCTTTCCTTTTAGACGTAATTTTTGATCATCCTTAATTCCTTTTGGGATATTAACATTTAATGTTTTTATTTGTCCAGTTATGGGATCTTTATATTGAACTTTTTTCTTTCCTCCATAAAACGCATCCATAAAATCAATTTCCATATCGTATCTTAAATCATCTCCTTCTCTAGGAGAATTGTTATTATGAGGAGATCTTGCTCTTGTGCTCCCATTACCTCTTCTCGAGAACACATCAAAAATATCTCCTAAATCATTAAAAAAATCAAATCCACCAAAACTACTTCTCGAATTATTACGATTTCCAAAAATTTCGTTAAAATCAAATCCACCCGGTGAACCTGATGTTGAATAATAATAGGTTGTTCCGTCTGGACTACTATATCCTCTTGAATCTCTAGGAGCCCCTCCCCACTGCTGATATGTTGATGTATCACCTTTTACAACTCCAAACTTATCATATATTTCTCTCTTTTTATCATCATTTAAAATATTATACGCTTCATTAATTTCTTTAAACTTTTCCCCTGATTTAGACTCATCTGGATTCACATCTGGATGATACTTTCGAGCCATTTTTCGAAATGCTCTTTTAATTTCTTCCTTTGAAGCTCCTTTATTTATTCCTAGTGTTTTATAATAATCTTTTGCCATACATTACAACCTCTTTTAATAATCATGAATAAAAATTGTATAATTATGAATTCTTAAAAAAAATTTAAAAAAAAAAAAAGATCAAACTTACTCATACTCAGCATCAACTACATTATCATCTTGACCTGTTGCCCTTCTGAATTGCTCTTCTTCAATTTCATCTTGAGTTTTTCCTTGATAACCATATGTTGCTCCAGGAGGAACATCTCCCATTCCATCGGGTGGTGCTCCTTGATGAGCTCCTTGCTGCTGTCCATAAATTCGAGATGAAACTTCATGTAAAGAATTTTGTAATTCATCCATAGCACTCTTGATTCTAACTACATCATTGGATTCCACGGCACTTCTCAAGTTAGAAATTTTATCTAAAATTCTAGACTTTAAATCTCCGATAACTGCTTCATTTTCTTCTAATAATTTCTCAGTTTGATAAATTAAGCCTTCTGCATGATTTTTAGCTTCAGTTAACTCTTTAAATTTTTTATCCTCTTCAGCATTTATTTCAGCTTCGCGAATTTTTTGTTCAATGTCATCCTCAGCCATTTTTGTGGATGCTGTGATAATTATTGATTGACTTCGTCCAGTTCCTTTATCAACTGCTGATACATTTAAAATACCATTTTGATCAATATCAAATTTCACTTCGATTTGAGGAACTCCTCGAGGTGCTGGGGGGATTCCTGTCAAATGAAATCTTCCTAATGTAATATTATCATCTGCTCTCGGTCGTTCACCTTGTAATACATGAATCTCTACTGCTGGTTGATTATCTGCTGCTGTACTAAAAGTCTGTTTTTTTTCTGTAGGAATTGTGGTATTTCTTTCAATTAATTTAGTAAAAACACCGCCTAAAGTTTCAACGCCTAAAGATAACGGAGTAACATCGAGTAGTAATAAATCTTCTACCTCACCAGTTAATACACCACCTTGGACGGAAGCACCCATAGCCACACACTCCATTGGATCAATACTACGTTCAGGTGTTTTCCCTAATAAATCTTCAAATTTCTTCTGAATTATTGGCATTCTTGTTGGTCCTCCGACTAAAATTATTTTATCAACTTCTCCTCTTGCCATACCAGCATCTCTAAGTGCCTTCAAAATAGGTGCATCTAGTCTTTTCAACACAGGATCGATTAATTGCTCTAATTTAGCTCGTGTGAGTGTCATGTTGAGATGTTTTGGACCAGCATCAGTTGCTGTAATATAAGGTAAATTTATATCTGTTGTGATTGACGTAGAAAGTTCTATTTTTGCTTTTTCAGCAGCCTCCCTAACTCTTTGCATTGCCATTGAATCATTAGTTAAATCAACTCCCTCTTCTTTCTTGAATTCTCCAACAAGATATTCTACAAGAATTTTATCCATATCTGTTCCACCTAATTGCGTATCTCCTGCGGTAGAAATTACCTCAAAAACACCACCCTCCATTTCCATTATCGTCACATCAAATGTACCACCACCAAGATCCAACACAGCAATTTTTATTCTTATATCTTTCTTATCCAAACCATAAGCTACAGCTGCGGCAGTGGGTTCGTTAATTAAACGTTTAACATCTAATCCCGCGATCCTTCCCGCATCCTTCGTAGCTTGTCTCTGGTTATCATTAAAGTATGCAGGTACAGTGATTATAACTTCAGTAACTTCCTCTCCTAAATAAGCACTCGCATCTTCTTTAATTTTCCTTAAAATCATAGCTGAAATCTCTTGTGGTGTGTATTCCTTGCCATCAATTTTAACTGTATACGAAGTGCCCATTTTCCTCTTAATTGCTGTAATTGTACGATCTGGATTAGAAATTGCTTGTCTTCTTGCTGGTTCTCCGACAAGTCTTTGACCGTCTTTTGTAAAGGCTACAACTGAAGGAAATGCTTTTCCTCCTAAAGTTAAACCTTCAGCACTTGGAATAATTGTAGGTTTCCCTCCAATCAATACAGCGGCTGCTGAGTTTGAAGTTCCAAGGTCAATTCCTATTATTTTTCCCATCTTTTTCACTCCTTTCTATATTTTTATTTTTTAATTTTAATTTTTCTAAATTATTTCTTGTTTTTTATTTAAATTTTCTAATTTTGATTTTTTTGATATCTTGACCTTCGCAGGTCGTAATACCTTGTTATTAAAATAATAACCCTTCTCTAAATCTTCTATTATAGTGTTCTCAGGAAGATCATCTCTACCCTCCTCAACCATTACCGCTTCATGTTTATATGGATCAAATTTTTCACCTTCTGATATCATCGGCTTAACACCTTCTTCTTCAAGCATTTTTTCAAAATTTTTAACAACAATTGCAAATCCCTTCCTTATATCATCCATGCCCTCTAGCATCTTAATTAAATTCAATGCCCGAATCAAATCATCATAATGATTAATTAGTTTTTTCAACACTCCCTCTAATGCATACGCTTTATACTTAGCATTTTCACGCTCATTACGTTTCTTGTAATTATCAAAATCGGCTCGTATACGTAAAAGTGAGTGTAAAAACTTTTCCTTCTCTTCCTCTAATTCCTTAAATTTCCTTCCGTCTTCTTTCATGTCATCAAGCTCCTTAAGTAGCTGATCATTCCGTGTCTTCACTTTTTTATGCTCTTCCACAAGTGATTCATATTTTTCTACTTTCGTCTTGAGAGTCTGATATTCATTTTTGGAAATCGAAACCTTCGAATTTGATCCCTTCTGAAAGCCTTGTTCTTTTAAAAACCTATCAAAATAATCCTCAAATACCATATCGCTCATAGTTTCCTTCTCTTTTCTTAACATTTATATCATATCTTAAAGTTTTAATTTTAAAACCCCATTTTTTATTCAATATAACTATTTGTTGTCAATCGAGGGTTGACAATAAAACTATGTGAATTAACCTATATAAATCTTTCGTTTAATTTTTATAATTTAATTTTTATTAGAATAATAGATTAAAATCAATATTTTCTAAGAAAAAATTCATGGCACGAAGCTCCGCTCAGATTTTGGATGACGGTGAAGAAATCGACTTAGCTAGCTTTATGTTAGATGCATGTGGTATTGATTACACTGATTTTTATATGGATGAGAGAATTTTGACAAGAGATAATTTTGAAACAAACTTTAAATTTCTCAGAAAAATGATTATTTTATATTAATCAAATAAAAGGTAATAAACCAGGAATTCCAAATGCAGCTAAAGTGATCTCAATTCCGATATATAATAAAACAATTGCGAATATTTTTTGGAGTTTGGAACCAATTTTAATTAATTTGACAAAAAATATTTGTTTAATTTTTCCTATTGTTGGATTGTATATTTGAGTACATGGCTCCTCAATAAAGTCAATATCAACTAAAAAGTTAGATGTATTAATTTTTTTTAGATATTCTTTGGACTTATTTGATAATAAGATCGACATAATGATGATCAACAATCTATAGTATTGAAAATTATTATCTTCATAAACAGTTATATTAATAATTTAAATATTTTTCTTTAGATTGCTTCAAAATTTTCTTTAACTGGAGAGTTTTATAAAATTCATTAAAATAAATATTAATTCCATTTTAGGAAATGATTAAACTCGAAATATGAGAAACTAGGAATTAATCTATATTCTATATATATTGATGATGTATTACGTATAAGGTGCCAATTATATTTTTAAATTCCTTAAAACTAAATTATGATTATCAATTCAATAATTCATCCTTTTTTTATAATCTTTTGAAATAATGATTCCTCAATGTTGCCGCCACTTATGATAGCAACTATGATTTTATCATTAAATTTTTGTTCATTTTCAATAATATGAGCAATAGCGGTTGCACCAGCACCCTCAACGACTTGTTCTTCTTTTTTCCAGAGAAGATTAATCGCTTTTTTAATATTGCGTTCTTTTACTATTTTTAACTCATCAACATATTTTTTTATTATTTTATAAGTTATTGCATTAGGCTCAAGTCCACCTGAAAGCCCTTCCGCTAGAGTGTAAGATTCTTTTACCGAAACCACTTTACCCTTTTTCCACGATTCATACATAGTAGAAGCTCCTTTTGTTTGAACCCCTATGATTTTAATAGTTGGATCTAAGTGTTTTAATGCAATAGCAATTCCAGACACCAAGCCACCCCCTCCAACTGGAATTATAATTGAATCTATATGTCCTAATTCCTCAAAGACTTCAATACCGATTGTACCTTGACCTGCTATAATTTCTATATCATTATACGGACTAATATAGGTTAAACCTTCATTGATAGATAACTTCCTTGCCTTGTTTTCTACCTCATCGTAATTTCCCTCTTGAACTATCATAACGTCATATTTTTTTATTTTATCCAATTTAGCTTTTGAAATCTCCTTTGGGATCACAATTTTAGCGAAAATATCTAATTGTTTTGCTGCTAAGGCAACTCCTAGAGCATGATTTCCTGATGAAGCAG
Organism: uncultured archaeon; assembly: GCA_964435435.1. Taxonomy (GTDB): domain Archaea; phylum Asgardarchaeota; class Lokiarchaeia; order Sigyniarchaeales; family SOKP01; genus Loki-b32. The sequence goes on along the minus strand of CAYSZJ010000091.1, from coordinate 11,956 downwards.
TGATGACTCCTCTTTTTAGCTCTTCTCTACTTAATTGTAACATTCGGTTAAAAGCCCCTCGAATCTTAAATGAATTAGTAAGTTGTTGGTTTTCTAACTTTAAGTAGACGGTTCCTTTACATAATTCACTGAAAAATGTCGAGTGAATAAGAGGTGTTTTCTTGATAAAATCACCGATTCGCTTATGAGCATTTTTAATTATATCAATGCTTAAAAAATCCATTATTGTATCTCTTTATTTGTTAATACTTTTAATATGCAGTAAAAGTTATATTTAACTAGGATATTCGCTGGATATAAAAAAGAGTAATAAAGAAAAAATAGGTTTAATTATTTTTTACTTACACTTTTACTTTTTCTTTAATTATTTTTTACTTACACTTTTTCTTTTTACTTACACTTTTTATTCACAACCTCAAATTCAAACCAGAGGATATCTCCTTCAATTACACTCCATTCCCAACTATTGTCTGGGTGAGATTCTGGAATAGTACTGTCTGCATTTACGCCTGTAATTACCGTACTGAGAATCATAAATGTAGGAGTTGTGAAGAAAAGGATCAATAACAATATTCTTTTAACTCTAAATTGTCTCATATAAAATCAGCTTTAAAATGGTTATAAACTTATATCTTATACCATAGAGCTATTTATTAATTAGAACATAAAAGAATCTACTTTTATATTTTTGTTTGTGAGCAAAAAACTAAGGTGAATTTTACTGCATCTAGAAATTACTTAACGAAAGATTTTCTGAGAATAATTCTGGATAAACCGATATGGATATAAATAAAAAATGCATAATTAGGTTTAATAAAGTTGGATGGCAAAATTTTAGTTTTACCCTAAGTGTTACATTGATAGTAAAGTTAAAAATTCTAAATTAACTAATTACTTAAAACGATTGAAAAAAATAAGAGTGTTTACAATATGGATTTTTATGAAGTAGTTAGGAAAAGGAGAAGTTATCGAGTTTATAAACCAGATATGCCCGAAAAAGATAAAATAGAAAGAATTTTAGAGGCTGCGAGGCTTGCGCCTACTTGGGCTAATATGCAGGGAATGCATTATATTGTTGTTCAAGAACCAGAAAACGTTAAAGCTGTTTGGAAGGCGGTTGGACAACTTAAAAGATTTACTGGAGCCCCGATGTTTATCGTAGGAGTTATTTCTGAAAGAAATTCAGGTACTAATTCTAATGGAGAGAAATATTATGGTGTAGATTTTGGTATATGCTTCGAACATTTAATTTTAGCAGCGACAGCAGAAGGCTTAGGAACATGTTGGATTGGATGGTTTAATGAAGAAAAGGTCAAAGAGGTATTAAATATACCAAAACAGTATCGGGTTTTAGGGTTAACACCGCTAGGGTATCCTGTAAGATTAAAAGGCGAAGTAACAGACCGTAAACCATTAGAAAAAATGGTACATTATGAAAAATTTTAAATTTCATTTATTATCTTTTTTGAGCTACGCTAGTTTAAACTAAATTATGAGAAAAAGAAAATGTTTCAGGTGTGGCAAGGTTTTAGATTTTGAAAGTTTTATTAAGAATTGCGATCCTAAATCTGAAAAATATTTCATAAAAATCTGGAATAGTAAATATATAGAATTCTACTGCTGTCATTGCTATTGTTTTAAAACTAAGTATCAACCTTATATTGATTTAGAATAGGAAATTAAGTCAAATTTATAAAAGTTATTTTGCTTTTAATTTAGTAATAATATCTTCTAATATAGTAATCACCCTCTCTTTGTATGAAATCTGTTCTGGGTAATTGTAACTAAAAGTTTTCCAATATGGACGTTTATGGCCAATTTTAAATTTCACTCCTTTCATGGAAGTCAAATAAGAGTTATTATCTTTTTTTGTTGCTATTTGATCAGCAATTATATACCAATGATATTTTGTATTGAGACTTGCTCCAGTATTATTTGGAGCAGGGTTAACTCTAGTCTTTAAAGAATTAAATTGAAAACTCCATTTATCAGGAGCTTTTTTTATTTCATACCATTTACCATTATTATAATTCCAATAATGAGAACTTCCTATCCTCATACCAGTGTATATTTTATTATTGTGTACCTTGAGTGAATTATACATTTTTGTTTCACAATTATCGAGTTAGTGCTATAACATAATTCAAAAAGAATTGTGAAATATAAAAATACTAAAAGACTCAAGATTTTTTGTATTCAATCTTGATTTTCTTACTTTCAATTTAAAGTCTTAAGAACCAGTTTCTAATATTTCTCCTACATAATAGAAACCTACTAGATTCCCTCTTCTTTCAAACTTCCTTGAAACCAATAAAATTATCACGTGTTCATTTTCATCAAGTATTTTTATTTCAACAGCATGTTTTACAGATTGTTCTATTATTTCTTCTGCGTCTAAACTGAAAAAATCAATATTTTCTATATATATTGGTTGTACGCCCCATACAAGCCCTAGCTCTCTCGCTGTCCGTTCTATTGGCGTAATTGCTATAATTGGTAAAGGAGGGCGATATTTTGCTATCATTCTCACTCCATACCCTCTTCGAGTAATTACTAAGATTTTTCCTCTAAAATTCAATTCTTGCATCTCTGAGGCTAAGGCATGAATAGCGTGTCCAAGAGTCTGTGTATGAGTTAATCTTTCAGAATCATATTCATCTGGAATCCTCATTGGCATATTCTCAGTTGCAGTCTTTGCTATCTGATTCATATATTGTACAGCATTAATAGGATATTGCCCTACAGCAGTTTCTCCAGAGAGCATTACAGCATCACTCCCATCGAAAACAGCATTAAAAACATCATTGGCTTCTGCCCGTGTAGGAATAGGTGCGTTTATCATGGATTCAAGCATTTGAGTTGCAACGATAATAGGTTTTCCTTCTTTATTACTTTTATAAATCATATCTTTTTGCCATAAAGGCACTTTATCAGGATCAATCTCCACTCCTAAATCTCCACGTGCAACCATAATTCCATCGCTTACCTCAAGTATCGCATCAAAATTATCTAAAGCAATAGGTCTTTCAATTTTAGAAATTAATTTAATATTATTATTACCATAGTTTTCAAGAATTTTTCTGACATGAAGGACATCACTGCTATCAGAAACAAAAGAAATTGCAACATACTCGGGATCTAATTCAGCAATTACCTTTAAATCTTTAACATCTTTTTCAGTGGGAACTCTTTGTTGCAATTCTCCTGTAGGGATATTAACACCTTTTCTATTGCTTATCATTCCACCTGCTAATACTTCCCCGATAATATAATCTTCGGTTTTACTTTTTACTTGAATTTTGATAATTCCGTCATTTACAAAAAAAACATCTCCTTTTCTTACAGATTTTAGAAATCCATCTAAAGGTATGGAGAATTGATCTTGATCTCCTTCGATTTCTTTCTCAAAAACTTTTACTTCTTGCCCAATATTTAGACTGTATGCCTTATCCTCCTTAAATTTCCCTACTCGTATTTTTGGACCTTGAATATCAGCTAAAATTCCGGTATATTGATTAACCTCTCTAATTTTTCTAATTAGTTCTCGTTTTTCGTCATGAGTCCCATGTGAAAAATTTAATCGAAAAATATCGACTCCAGCATTTATTAAATTTTTGAGCATTGTTTTTGAACTTGATTGGGGGCCAAGTGTGCTCACTATCTTGACTGTGTTTTCTCTAAGGGACATTTGAGTAAACCCTCTTGATTTTATTATATAGCTTACTTTTTTAATTATTTTAGAATGTATTCTTAAATGCTATACTTTTTAATAATTAATATTATTATTGTGTGTATCCTTAAAAATTATTTATTTTCGACTAAATTTTTTAACTTCACAAGTTTTTCTCTAAACTTTTTTCTAAATTCTCTTAATAATTCATTTGAAGTATTATAATCTTCGATTTTTTTAATTTCTTTTAAGGATATTAATTGAATTCTTAAAGTTCTCGGAAAAATGGAGTATTGAATTAGTTTTAAATCATTTTTAACTGCGAAATCTCTGGCAAGCTGAACTATAAAATCAGAGCTATTATTTGCAATAGAGTATGCCAAAAAATATCTTAATTTAGGATTCTTGGTATAATTTTTTACTATAAATAGGAATAAGTTCTTATATTTTTCTTTTAAATCATAAATTGATTTCACTGATAAATTGTAAAACTTATTATCTACAATTTCAGCAATTGGTGCATGTTTTCCTCTTACTTTCTTCATATTTTTAATTATATTTTTTTCTATAAACATTTTCAATTCTTTCAGGTTCGAATTCTGCATTTTTTATCTTTTTGTAATATATTAATCGGATTAATTTAACTATTAAATAGAGATTTTTAATATAAATCTTTTATAACAAATTCTAAGTCAAGTTCTTTCAAAGTATCTTTTAAAGGATATCCATTATCAGGATTCCATCCCATTTCATAACAGTATCCCTTATAAAATTCTTCATATTCTATTGTTATACCTTTTGTTGGTCCTTTTATATCTGGGGGATCTCCAATTACTCTTCCAGGTAAAATATTTTTTGCTATATCTATCCCTTCACGTAAAATGAAAGCTTGTCTTAATGTTTGAATTCTTAATCCTATTTTTATAATTTCGTCAATGTTTATACCCCAGCCAGTTAGAGAATTTATAAGCTCAAGGAAAGGATAAGATCCGAATAAAGTTGAAAATGAGCATAAACCCGAACTACTTAATACTTGGTGGAAAGCAGTGACTAATTTTTGTGCTTTTTGTTTCTTTATCTCATCTTTCTTCCATCTTTTTGGTAATTTGAATCCTTTCTGAAATTTATTGATTGGACCGATATCCATGAAATCAATACTTGCTGCAGTGTGCCTTCCCGGAGTAGGATCAAAATTATAAGTAAAAGCTAAAGAAGGAAAAATTCTTGGGTTATGCATCGCGATTTCCGAGCCTAATGAGGTCATTGAATATTTCAAAGAATCTTTTCCTATTCTTTCAGCAGCAATTTTGCTTCCATCAGCTAAAATATCTCCAATTCCATCTCGATTAATAATTTTTTTCACTAATTCAATAATCGCTTTTGAATTTCCCCACGTTAGCTCTAAACCATCAGTATCTTCTTTAGTTAAAATACCATTTTCAAAGCATTCTATAGCAAACGCAATAGTAGCACCTGTAGAGATTGTATCTATTGCTGCTCGATTACAGAGATCATTTATCTCGAAAATTGAAAATAAATCATTATTTAATAAAAGTGCGCCAAATGAACAACAAGTTTCATATTCTGGTTGATGCATTTCTTCTAAACCTAATTCTGGAACTCTTAAAATGCCACCACATTGAACTGGACAACTAAAACATCCATACTCCCTTATTTTATACTTTTTAATCTTCGTTGCTGAGAGACTTTTAGATTTTTTATATGGAAAATCGTAATTTCCAATCCCGCTCCAATTTTTTATGGGAGAATCATTTGTTTCTGAGGCAATTGTATTTCCAACACTTGTTCCTAAAGTTCGATATATTTGCCTTATCATGTTTGGTGGTCCTGCAAATCGTATTTTAAATCTTCGAATAGTCTTTGCTAAATTTGGAGCATTTTTTAAAATTAACTTAATAAATTTTCCAGGTTCTCCTTTTTTACTTCTTTCATTATAAATCTTTACAGCATCTAAAAATCTTTTTTTATTATTAAAAGATAGTTTATTTTTTCCTGATAAAACGAGCACTTTTAATTTTTTTGAACCCATTATTGCTCCAATGCCAGAGCGAGCCGCAATTCGACCTTTGTCGTTGGCGATTCCAGAAATTAGAGATATCCTCTCTCCAGCTGGCCCTATTCCAGCAGTTTTGATGAATTTCCCATGTTTTCTTTTGAGTTTTTCTTCAGCTTCAATAATATCTAAACCCCATATATCTGTAGCATCTAATATTTCCTTATCTTCTCCTATTATTGAAACATATATAGGTTTCTCTGCAGAACCTTTAAATAATATCGCATTATATCCACACTTTTTTATTTCAGGACCAAATGTTCCTCCAGAATTAGAATCTCCCCATGTCCCTGTCAATGGAGATTTTCCAGCAACCATATATCTTCCTGAAAATGGTGCTGCTGTCCCAGTTAATAATCCCGGAAAAAAACCGAAAATTGATTCAGAACTTAAAGGATCAATTTTAGCAGGCATATTGTCGTAAATTAATTTTACAGCTAATCCATATCCCCCTAAATATTGACGATACATCATTTCGGGTAGAGATTCTTCCTTGAAAGTCCCTTCAGTAAGATTAACCCATAGAATTTTACCAAAGAACCCTGTTCCCATATTAATTGTCTTGATTTCTTTAAATTATAGTCTATTCTATTTAAATTCATAATCGAGAAGTGAATAATAAATTAATAATATTTGGAATTTTCAGAATAAGTTTTTTAATAATCGTATAAGAGTCTTTTTTATTAAAGAATTTAATTTTTTATGTGAATTCTTGGATTAAAAATTTTAAATCCTTATTTAAAGTGTAGATTTTCTTTAAATAGATTAAAGAAACATTTAAATATGCCTTTTATTATAATATTGATGATATAAATTCAAACTTATCTATAAGAATTAATCATCTATACAAAAAATAAGAATAAATCTAGCTTTTTAACAATAATAAGTAGAAAAATTTTAGGTTATTTTTGAATTATAATTAAGTTATACAGAGAAATAATTGAAAATTATGTCATTAGTCCCAACAGTGAAGAAAGAGGAAATAGAAATTCAAAAGTTTATCGATTGGGATAAATTTAGGAATGTGTTTTACAATAATATCTATTTAGAAAATTATAAAATAGTTGTTAAAATGCCTCTGATTCCTAAAAAAGGTTTAGAAGAAGAGATTAAAATAAAAAAGTTTGACCTGGAAAAATATACTTATCTGTGTGCATATTAAAAAATAAAAAGGTTAACTAAATCTATTTATGAGAGTTTTCTTTTCTCTCCTTAAAGTACTGATTCCAACATGAGAAACACATGTGATTTCCATCTTCTAACAAAACAAGATCCTTCACAGATCTTATCATTCCACATTCTTTACATTTTGCAAACATATTTATCTAGAATTTTAACAATAAAAAATATTTATCGCATTGTTTCATAATGAAAATTAAAAAATAAGACGTTAATTGGTTTAAAATGAAAAGAAAAGAAGAAACTTGTGATTGTTCATACCCAGAAATTAAAGAAAAACATCCAAGTGGTTGTACATTAAATCAAATTATTAAATGTCATGGTGCTCAACCACTTTCAGAGCTATTAAGACATTTGGAATTAGAAAATAAGGAAGATTAATATTAAATAAACTTTATTTTTTTTTAATATTTTTTAGTTATAAGGTGTAAATTTTGGAAGCAATTGTAGTAAAGGATTTATCTAAATTTTTTAGTCCATCTAAATATGGAAGGAAGGGTAAAGAAAGAAAGAGAGTTCAAGAAGTTAGTAGAAAAATTATTCGTGCTGTTGATGATATCAGTTTTGAAGTAAAAAAAGGAGAAATTTTTGGTTTTTTAGGTCCTAATGGAGCAGGGAAAACAACCACAATTAGGATGATGACAGGAGTATTAAAGCCTACTAATGGAAAAATTTCTATATTTAAACATGATGTTTGGAAAAATCCAATCGCTGTAAAACAAATTACAGGAAATGTTCCGGAAGAAGCAAATGTATATATGGACCTTACTGGTTGGCAAAATCTAATCTTTATAGGAGAAATTTATGGAATTGATAAGAAAAACCGAATTGCGAGAGCTGAAATGCTACTAAAAAAATTTGAATTATTTGATAAACATAATTTGAAATCGATGAAATATTCAAAGGGAATGAAACAAAGATTACTATTGTGTATGGCACTTATGAGTAATCCAGAGATTTTATTCTTAGATGAGCCAACAAGCGGATTAGATGTTCAATCTGCACGAATAATTAAAAAGTTAATTAAAGAGCATAATGAAAAGGGTATGACGATATTTCTTACAACGCATGATATGGAAGTTGCAAATGAATTATGTCATCGAATAGCAATTATTAATCATGGTAAAATCATAAGTTTAGATACTCCAGAAAACTTAAAAAATTTAACTCAAGAATATCAAGCTATCGATTTATACTTCATTGATAGAGCAAGCAAGTCTGAAATTCAGAATTTAAGAACAGTAAAAGAAGTTCAAGAAGTAAAAGGAGGGTTTCATATAATTGTAGAAGATATTCACAATGCTATTCTTGAAATTATTGAGTATATAAGATCAAATAATTTGATTATAAAACAGATAAACACACATAAACCAAAATTAGAAGAAGCTTTTTTAAAAATAGTTGACAGAGGTGGTAAGAATTAGCGAAGAATATTCATTAATAAAAAAGTCTAGATTTAACAGATTCAAAACCCAAATGAGGATATCTTTAATAATTTCTAAAAAGGATTTCAAAATATATTATAACAAACCTCCTGTGTTAATTCAAGGAATATTATTTCCGGTTATATTATTTTTCGCCTTTACCATAGGAAGAAATATATCACCTCTCTATTTAATTTCCGGGTTAATGGCAATGGTTCTATTTTTAGCAACAACATCCATTGGTCCAGTTATATTTCCATGGGAGACTAGGCAAAAAACATTAGAAAGATTAATTACATGTCCATTATCAATTAAAACAATTTTACTCGGTAGTATATGGAGCTCATTTCTATTTGGCATAATATTTTCATCGATACCTCTTATTTTAGGATTTTTCTTTTTATCTTTGCCAATTTCGATAAATTTGATTCTTTTAATTGTGGGAATGATAACTTCTGCATTATCTTTCGCTAGTTTTAGTCTTATATTATCAGTTCCACCTACTACTACTCCTGCTAATACAATGATTTTGACTGTGTTGATAAAATTTCCTCTGTTATTTATAAGCCCCCTTTTTATGCCAATTGCCACATTTCCAATTGCTGTAATATCTCCGCTTACATATTTCATAGATATTATAAATGTTGGATTAGGAGATGTTAGTGCATTTGGAACATTTGGACTGCTGATTGATTTTGGAGTTATGCTAGTATTTGGCTTTGGTTTCCTCTTCTTAGCTTTTGCCTTACATCAAAAAACTCTAGAAAAGAGATTTCGAGGATAGATAAAAAGATTATCTAACTCAAACCTAAAAATCTATACTATGAGCCTTCTTTTATGTAATTTTTTGTAATCTTTTCAAATCCTAATTTTTACCTGTTTAAAATATTTAATATATCCATTGAAATATTCATATTTTCCTTTAAAGAAATCCTATTAAGAAATGAATCATTATTATTTAAAAATTCAGTTAACTTTAATAAATAGGGTAAATTAAGTTGGCAAAACAAAAAATTGTATTAATAGGAGCAGGATCTCTTCAGTTCGGGTTGGGAACAGTTGGTTCGACTCTAAATAGTGAAATTTTACAAGGTTCTACTATCTGTTTGCATGATATAAATGCTGTAACTCTTGATTTAGTGTATCAAACATGCCAATCTGCTATTGATGAGAGGAATTTAGATTTCACTTTAGAATCTACTTTAATTAGACAAGATGCATTAAAAGATGCTACTTATATTATTAATTCTATAGAAATTACTCCTAGATTTGAATTATTAGATATGGATTATCGAGTTCCTCAGCAATTTGGTTGTAAGGCAATTACAGGAGAGAATGGGGGACCAGGTGGATTTTTTCATTCTGTTAGAATAATACCTCCAATTTTAGATATATGTGAAGATATTAAGAAACTCTGTCCAAATGCTTTATTTATTAATTATTCTAATCCAATGAGTGCAATTTGTTTAGCAATTAAAAGAAAATACCCTTCTTTAAAATTTGTTGGACTTTGCCATGAACTCCATGATTTCTACCCAATATTGAAGAGAATTCTTGGAACGCCAATTTCAAATTTAGAGATTATAGCAGGAGGCTTAAATCATTTTGGTGTTATATTAGACATTAAAGATAAAAATACAGGTAAGGATGCATATCCCGATATACGTAAAAATGGACCAAACATACTCAGATCAATAGTAAATGGTCCTTATCTCGATAATGGCTATGATTTAATTGCTTTTATCTTAGAAACATATGGATACTTACCATATACTACAGACTCCCATTATGGTGAATATGTACAATGGGCATGGGAAAAAGCAGATATACCTTCAGTCCGTAAATTTCATAGAAATTATGAAGCTTATTTAAAAAATAATTTTGAAAGACTAAAAAAATTAATAAAAAGGGGAAAGGGCACTATATTGGTAGTGCCTGATGAAGAGAGGGCTATACCTATTATTGAAGGTATTTTAAGTAATACTGACAATAAAGAACCTTCAGTAAATATTCCCAACGATAATATTATTACCAATTTGCCAAGAGATCTAGTTGTTGAATGTCCTGCGATAATAAATAAAAACGGCATTCACGGCATTAACCTTGGAGAATATCCTAAAGGACTTGCGGCACTGTTAAATACACAAGCTTCAGTTCAGGATTTAGTAGTTGAGACTATATTAACAAAATCTAAGAAGCTTGCATTACAAGCATTACTTGCTGATCCAGTTGTGGAAACTTATTGGCAAGCAAAAAATATACTGGAAGAGATGCTAAAACTACAGGAAAAATATCTTCAAATAAAATTAGAATAAAAAACTTTAAGTATAACTTTCTCTTGATTTTTATTTTTTAAATTTGGTTTTTGCTTCTAAAATCAAATCGTATAAATCATCCATAGTTGGTGGAGGAACATACTCATCTTCCTTTTTCTGAAGTGTGATCGCATCTGAAGGACAAACTGCAACACAATTTCCACAACCAATACATCTTTTTCTATCAATTGAAGCTACATCCTCAGTGAGAGTTATAGCTTTAAGTTGACAACGTTCAATACAAGTACCACACCCTGTACATAATTCATGATCTATTTGTGAGTAAAAATTAGATATTACGAAATCTGCGGGATTTGGTACCTTTAATAAGCTAGAGATCCCTCCATCACAGCAATAACAACAACTACAAATAAAATCCACTTTTTGAGAATTATTTGGTCGAAAAATTAAACCCTCTTCTTGATTTTGTTTTAAAATATTAAGAGTGTCCTCCTTACTTATTTGGGTGCCCCAGCCATAATCGATATAAGTTTGAGCCATATCGCCAAATCCCAAGCAATTATCCATGTGTTTAGTCATTTTACATGTTTCTCCGTGAATTTCCATGTCTTGACGGCAAATACAGTTAGCTTTTATGAAAGGACCTTCACATTCTTCGATGATTTTCCTTACGTTGTCGTAAGAGGCAATATTAAGTTCAGGTTCAATATCAACTTCAACTGGAATAATACGCATCTGGTGATAATCTGTTTTATTAGCTTCAGCACCCCAAATTTCACCAAGATACTCATTTAAGTCCTTCATAAATTCTTTTGTAAGTTTATTCACTTGAAATTCATAAATACCAATAATTAAGGATGTATTACCATAATATTTCTTATCTCCTTCTCTTTTAGACCAAATAGCCCCTTTTTTAACCATATTATCGAGATTTTTCTCTAATTGTTTCATCGATATTCCAGTTTCTTTCGCACGTTCAAATATTTTCTCTAATGGCTCAAGATCTCTATTCCATCCAAATTTTAGAAATGTTGCTATTTTGGCTTCTTCAGAGGTGAAAAGATGCTTTAATACCCGTATATCCGAGCCTGATTTTGCCGGAGGAAATCCAATGGGCATTTTATCAAGATGTTCCTGTAACTTTCGAAAATTATCTTCTATCAAAATTTAGTTTTCACCATTTAAATTAGTTGTATAAACAATCTTTATTTTTTTAAAAATTAATTTTCTTTTAATCTGATTTTTCTTTCCATAACTTTATCAAATAATTCATCCATAGTTGGAAAAGGAGTAAATTGTCTTTCTCTTTTATGGAGTGAAATAGCTTCTTCAG
>CAYSZJ010000090.1:0-17480 GCA_964435435.1 uncultured archaeon | reverse complement strand
ACTAAAGGAATTTTGTATTTATTTGCAATTTTAACAATATCTTGAACTTCTTCAGATGAACCAGGAATAATAGCAACATCGCATTTTCCTTCTGGTTCGGCCGTGACAAAATCATAATGGTATAAGTATGTAATTTCAGGTCTGTCAGATACAAATTGTTCCCCAACTATGTTTTCTAATTCAGAGATAATTTCATTATTATTCAATTTAAAATCACCCTTAATGAAATGAATATGTCTTTTGTTTATATAAAAATTGTCATTTTGCTAATATAATATCTAACTACTATATACTGAATTGGAATTTTTATAGTTTAAAGAAAGAAGATTTAAAAGTGTAATATGTCTTAAAAAGATCAAAAATTTTATTGAAAATTAGAAGAATAATGAAATCTTGGATGATATATGGGGCATATGGATATACAGGAAAATTATTATCTCAAGAGGCAAAAATTCGTGGTCATTCTCCGGTATTAGCAGGACGTTCAGTAAACAAACTTATCCCATTGGCTGATGAACTTGATTTGGATTATATAGTATTCGATTTAGAAGATTCTAAGAAATTAATAAATATAATTCGAGATTTTGAACTTATATTCCATGCTGCTGGTCCTTACAAATTTACAAGTGCTCCTATGGTTAAAGCGTGTTTGAAATCTGGAACAAATTATCTAGATATAACTGGTGAACTACCTATATTTGAGCAAAATTTTGAATTTGATCAACAAGCAAAAGATATAGGCATAGCGATAATTTCTGGAGTAGGATTTGATGTAGTACCAACTGATTGTTTAGCAAAATATATTAGTAACAAAATTCCAAATCCCACACATTTAGAGGTTGGAATTGCAGGAAGTAGTAGTCCAAGTGCTGGGACTTTAAAAACAATTATAGAATACTCTGATCTTGGTACATTAATACGAAAAGATGGGGTGCTTGTACATCCCGAAAAGATTCATGAAAAGAAAATTCAATTTTCAGATAAAGAACGTATAATGCGACCTGTTGTGTGGGGAGATTTAGTTACAGCATACCGTTCTACTGGCATACCAAATATAATAACTTATATGCCTATTCCTAAAAAATCTATTGGAGTCGGTAAGTCCACTGGAATATCTAAAGAATCATGGGTATCTAATGAGAACCAAAAAAAGCTTGTTAGAGAATGGATTGAAAAAAATGTGCATGGTCCAGACGAACAAACACTTCAAACTGCTCGTTCTTATCTTTGGGCTCAAGTAACTAATGATAAGGATACATTTTATCAAGCATGGCTTGAAACTATTGAATCATATCGTTTTACTGCAGTTGCTGGTGTTCGTGCTGTAGAGAAACTGTTTAAATTAAAATCAAAAGGAGCTTTGACACCAGCTCTAGCATTTGGGGCTGATTTTGTGCTTGAAATCCAAGATACAAAACGTTTTGACACCCTAAATTAAGTAATTTAGATTTATTTAAATATTTATAATTATAAATCTTAAATTAATTAGATTCTTATAGTTTTCTTCTTAATTCTTCACCACATTTTCTACAAAACTTTTCTGCTCCAATACTTTTATTTCCACAATTAGGACAAAACAATCCTACTTTTGAATCATGAATTTGGTTATCCATTATCTCAGAATAATACTTTGCAATCTTACGAGATCTTATCAGTGAATAAATACAGAGAATTAAAAGAACAATATTTAATGTATAATAAGGAATCATGCTGAAAAGCATGCTAACAAAATAATCTAAATCCGTATAATCGTATGGAACGAAAATCCAATTGAGAAAAATATAAAATAAGGACCATGTTGTCATTGAAAGAATGCAAGTTCCCAATAATGCCAAAATAAATATAATTACTGCCTGTTTTTGGGTAATTCTGAAACCGAACCATGTTTTTTTTTCCTTTTTCATATTATCACCCTCCAATATATAGTATTAATCTATTAATCAAATTGTAAAGAGTATTAATAAATATTATGAATACTCTAAAAACTCGTTCCTTTTGATAATTAAATACCATTTGGTTCAATTTGAAAATCTAAGTGGAGCTATTATCAATCGATTTATCAGCATTTTTCCTTATTTCACCCAAATACCCCACAGTCCGGGGATATCCTCTAATATCCTGCTTAACCATTGGAGAATGGAAATTCCCCTTGGCCCAAGGAGCAGGGAACTTTTGAAAAATAGTTATAGCAACCAAAGCGAATATATAGAATATTATAAAAATAGCATAGTTACCCCAAATAGTGAGAAAATCCAAACAAATTGCTACATTAGGAATGTGACAGACAGCAGTTTTAAGGAGAATCGATTTTGGTGTGTCGTGCTCAGGGCTAACGTATATGTCCCAAAAATAATCCTGTATAAAATACTGCCATATACCAATGGTGATGAAACTAAGTAAATAGTTAGCCCAACTAGGAACACAAGTTAGACTCCATAGGTGATGAAACGAAAGAAGCAATCCACCTGTGCTGAAACCCCATAAAATCCCAAAACAAATCTCTGAACCAAGAAAGTATTTACGATCAAAAGTAAGGGTCATACGATACCACAGAAACCAATAAGCGATAAAAATATAGAAAAAACAAAATATAAAATAGATTAACCAATAAGGATTTGCTATTTGTTCTGCAGTAAATAAGGGTTGATAGAATATTTGTTTTAATGTGCCAGAAGCTGCCGTGAAAATGTTGCAAAAAGAAAAATAGATCATTGCACGAGTCCACGCGGCTCCGGGTTTTCAAACTTTGATAGGGAGACCTTTATACTTTCTAATATAGAAAGTGATCATAAAAGCGTCGAATACAGTGAAGCAGGCGATATAAATTATTGTAAAAATAAACATTTCTATAAACACATCACTAATTTAATCACCTAATATGATGATTATAAGAAGTCTTGTTTTTTTTCTTTCTAATCAAAAGTAATCCAAGAAGTAAAAAAATCATATCAAAAGATAGATCTTTAGCGAAGATAATTATTCTCATGTGCGCGAATATTAGATTTATAATTAATGATATAATGCTATAAATAGCAGAAGTGAACCCAAATGAAAATAATAAAATGCCAAGGATTAGATCAAAGTCAATTTTTTTCTTCAAATCTCCCACTCTAATATTATTAAATTATTGCAAGATTTTGAATAATAATATGAAATTTTACTATTTAATAGATGTGTTTCACTAGTAAGTCAGTTAATAGATAAAACTATGAATTAAAATTTGAACAAGTAATAAGAATTAAAAAAAATAGAAAAAAAAAGTAGATTAAAATTTACCTAATTTCCTACTTTAGCATAGCGTGATTTTTATTTATCATGCTTTCTGCTTCCTTTATTATTCTTTCAATGATATCGTTGACATCATCAATACTGTCAATAATACCAATTGATTGACCAAGTAATACTGCTCCAGTATCAGTATTTCCGTTATAAACCCTGTCATATGCATCGGCGTCCTTCATCATTTGTTCAATAGTTATTGATTTTTCATATGCTATCATTTCCTCTTTAGAGGCAGGGGCAGGATGTTCTAAAGCATATTTATTTTTATATAAACGAATGGGACCAAATGAACCCGTGAAAAGACTTGTATCCTGAGGTTTACCTGGGGGTACTAATGCTTTATACTTCTCATGAAATTCACTCTGTTTTGAAGCAATAAATCGTGAACCCATAGCTATTGCTCCCGCTCCTAATGATAGAGCCGCTGCTAGACCCTCACCTGTAGCAAAGCCACCACATGCTATTTTAGGCAAATCAGGAAATGTTTTATTTATTTGTTGGAGTAATACAAGCGTTGAGACTCTCTCATATGATTGGTGCCCACCTCCTTCAGTTCCGGTACATACTATTCCATCTACTTTAGCATCTACACATTTCTGTGCTAACCAAACAGCAGGCGCTACATGAAAATGTTTTACATTCGAATTTTCTCGTAATTCTTGGAAAGATTGAGAACTAGGTAATATCTTTGAAGATCCAGCTGAAGTTAACCAATATATACACTGCTCTCTCATTTTAGGATTTTTCATAACTATTTTAGGTATCTCTGTAACCATTTCTTTAACTCCCCGATTATTTCGAGATGTGAGGATATTAAGACCAAATGGTTTATCAGTATGTTCAACCATGTATTCTATGCTTTCTATATGCTCCTTTACAGGATCTGTGCCCACTATATTAACATTTGATAACACACCCAAACCGCCAGCTTCGCTAACAGCAAGAGCCAAATCGCGTGTGAAAAAAGGGCCCATAGGGGCACTAAAAATTGGATGCTTTAATCCAAACAACTTTGTTATGTTAGTTTCTATCATTTTATAAACCACCTTTTGATGTAAAAATCTTCAGAATTTTTAAAAGTAATTCTTTGCAAATTTTTTTTTTAATTACTAGTTAGAATTAGATTTAATCTCTTGTTTGCTTAGACTATTAAAATGAGTTAAACTGTACTCATTTTATTGCAAATAATATTATCAGCGATGTTTTGCTGAATTATTTGTGGCATTAGTCCGAATACCTAATATCAGAGAATAATATTTTTTATCAAATTATCAATTCATCACAACGATAAAGTAACCCATAATAAAAACCTGATAATAAGGTTCTTAGCGTGAACATCCAAAATCAATAACTCTCTATAATTATTTATAATGTAACTAATCGGAGTTATAATTTGTATAATTATAAATGTGTATTATTATTATTATTATCTCGTGCGAAGTATTGTATTATGAATAATTTTGAAATATAATTATAGCTCATAGATTAAAAAATGATACAGAAAATTTGGAAATATCCCTTAGATATGATTGTTGATGAATTCATATTAGAAATGCCTGAAGGAGCTATATTGTTAAATTTTAAAGTTCAAAGAGGAGTTCCCACTTTATGGGCTTTAGTTAATCCAGATAATAAATTTGAAAAAAGATATTTTCGTTTAGTCGGAACTGGCCACTCCATAGAAGAAAACAATTTAAAATATATAGATAGTGTTCAACTGGATCGAGGAAATTTAATTTTCCATTTATTTGAATCAAACAAGTTTAAAGAAGATTAAAATAAAGAATAATTTCTTTTAAGTTTAATAAAAGAATTACTCAGGGAATAATGGTTGAAATTTGTGTTCTCTTGCTAAATTAATTATCTTTTCCTGTTCTTTATCATTAAGTTTTTTATATCGTTTAGCGGCTTCTAAAACTAATGACCATAACTTAACATCACATGGTAGTGAGTATGTTGTAACCCCTTCTTGTGATAAAGTAAACCATACTGCTTGATCTATAAATTCTTGGGTATCAAGAGGTTCATACCACGTAGAATATATAGGATCACTTCTCCATCTGTCCTTAGAAATAGCTTTAATCGCAGTAACTCCTATATTCTTCTCTCTTGCAATTTTAAGAATCTTGTTGAAATCATTGACTGGATCTGGATTTATTAGAGCAGCAACATAAACTGGTAATAATATTGTATTGAAATCATCAGAATGTTCGAGTGCTCTTTGTAGTATTCTCACATCATTATGAGCTGTGATACCAATATTCTTTATTAATCCTGTTTCTTTGGCTTCTTTAAATGCTTCCATAGCACCACCTTCTCCAAGTATTTGTTCTAATTCCTCCATAGATGAGACAGCATGAAACTGGTATAAATCAAAATGAGAGGTCCCAAGTCGCTCTAATGATCTATTGAGTTGTCTCCACGCCCCTCTCTTTGTTCTTTTAAGCGTTTTTTCTGAAAGAAAAAATTTATTCCTATATTTTTGAATCAAAGGATTAAGGCGAATTTCTGCATTGCCATAGGTAGGCGCAACATCAATAATATTAACTCCATTATCCATTGCGAGTTTTATTGCCTTATCTGCTTCGTTTTGATCAACATACCCAAGCCCACAACCTCCCATCGTGATTATGCTTATTTTTGCTCCTGTTTTGCCAAAAATACGAGTTTCCATTTTTTCACCTTTTACTCTTTGCTTAAATACTATTTAGTCCTTTATAAATTCATATTTTTTTAAATTAAAAGAGAAAATATTTTAAACTTCCTTAGCAATATCTACTATTAAAATATAAATCTCCTTAAAACTTAAATAGGTATTTTAAATATCAACTGAAAGAAAAGTAGATGTTTTTGCCGCATTGATATTAGTGCTTAGTCTTATTGGGATAATTATTTTAGCAGCTCTAGATTTTGCAGCCTTTGATTACAATGGTTCTGGATATAGGTACTCTTGCTTCGACTGTGAATTTTGGACACCTGGTGATTTAGCAGCACAAATTATTATGTTAATACTATTGATTATTCAAATAGTTATAGTATTAAATGACTTACTCCCAAATAGATTTATTGAAAAGGATCTTGAAAAATATCGTATGCTTTTAGCAGTAATAACAGTACTTTTTGCGATTATAGGGATTGCATCATTTGGCGCAGAATATAGTGAATATGAATGGTGGCCTGAGACTGGTTTTTACGGCGGTATTATAGCAGGTTTACTTAATGCTATCTTATTTTTCTTAAAATATAAAAATAAATAATTCTTTCATTTTTTTCTTTATAATTTCAAAAATGAATAAAAATATAAGAAGAATATTGAAATAATACTCTTACTAAATTCTATAGCATTTATTTTTCTCTTACTCTAAAATTATATCTTAGTTTAAAGCCAAATTAATTTTAAATAAGCATAATATTTTTTAATTAAAATATGTAATATTAGAATTAGAACCCGATGATAAAATATTATGAATCCAGTTCTTAATCCAAAAAAATTAGTATTTGCATTTCTATTATCAATTATATTTTTAATTTTATTTCAGAATTTACAAGTTGTTTACTCAACTAACAATCAAAGATCTTTGGATTTTGATACTCAATTTGAAATGACAGAATATACAACTACAAATGGCTTTTTTACTAGTACAAATAATATAGACATTGAGCTACCTTCATCTTCATGGAAAATAGATGATATAGAGTTGAATTTTACAAATCTAGAATTTGGCATTGATGTCAAAACATTTGAAGACAATCCAATTGACAGCGTCGTAATAGATAAGTTTCATGATGGCTATGGGGTACAAATTGTAATTCAAGATCCTACTATTATTCATGGCGTGCTTATTTATGGAAATACTGAATCAAGTGAAAATAAACCAATTTATGTTCAAATAAATGGATATAATAATAATACTCACTCTCCGAATAATGTTGTTTATGGAGCACCTATTTTATTAAATATGTCCTATTCTTTAACTCCATCATGGCATATTCAAACTTTCTCAACACCAGTTTATCTTACTGAAGGAAAATATTATCTCATAATGGATGGTTCTTCTATAGGAACCAGTCCTAAATCGGATTATTATTGGTATTTTAATAATGAGGATCCTAATTATCCTGAATTAAATTTCTCAGAATATGATGCTGGTTCATGGACAGCTGGAATACAAGGAATGCCACTTCTTTATAAACTTATTCAAAAAGTAAATTATTCCTTTTTTCCAGAAGAAATAAATATGACTACTGAACTTAATGGAAATAGTTTTAAAGTATCAAATGGCAATCATCGAGGAAAAGGATATTTAAAAAAATCAGATTTAAATTATCATCCAAATAAAAAAAATATTACAATTGAGATTAAAAATAATAAAACAGAAAGTTTGGATTTTAATTTAACTTATAACTTCAATATTAATAATGAATATTTAGTCCCTAGCTTATTAAAGATAAAATTTAATTCAAGTAATGAGTGGTTAATCTTTCCTGAAATAATTAAGCTTTCAAATAATTATTTTGTTGAGTTTAATTATCCAAGTAGTTGGTATAATATATCAATTACAAAAAATCAACAAGATATCACTTCTGATGTTGTTATTGATTCATTAAATATGATTATTCTAATTCCAAATCAATTAATCGAGAATGGGGTAGAATGGGAAATAAAAGCTTATTCTCTTAATGTTGATTTTAACCTTAATGTAGCTAAAACAGATTTCGTCGGAGGGCAAGTATTACAATTTTCAATAGCAGAACCAGTACTTGAGGGAACTTATAATTATATTCTAATTAATCCGCAAGGAATTGAACAATTTCAAGATGCAATAACTCTTCCTTCTGAAGATAATCTCTTTTCATATGAGATTCCTCTTAATGTAATTGAAGGAGATTATATCGCATATATCTATTGGCATAATCAAACTGATGCCGGAGCTCAATCGTGGATATTTTATCTCTCTCCACCATTATCTTCAAATAAACCTCAAGATTTTCCAATTCTTTTTATATTGGGTATAGTATTAATCGGAGGATCGGTAATAGGGGGTTCAGGTTATGTTACACTTAAAAAGGTTCAATCAAATCGTAATGAAAAATTAAGACTTATTTTAGAAAAATGTTCTGATGTTATGAACTTAGAATATATTATCGTCTTGGATGAGAAATCAGGAATTGATGTATATTCAGAAGCTTTTGCAGAAAAAGATATAGAACCCACATTAATATCAGGCTTTCTCCAAGCAATACAAAACTTTGGTAGTGAAGTATTAGGTAGAGCTAAAGATTCTCGAACCTTCAAAGTCGAATACCGTAAATCAATTGTATTTATGACTGAATTTGTCAATTTAAGATTAATTGTAATTATGAAAGAAAATCCATCCAAAAATTTCTTATATACAATTGATTCATTAGCTTATGATATCTATAAAGATTATGGACATTTATTTGAAAAGTTCAAAGGAATTCTTGGAGATTTTCAAGGGATAAAAAAATTATTGGAACAACATCTAAATATTTCATTTATCTACCCCTTAAAAGTTGCGTATTCGATAAAAATGAAATTAAGTCAAGCAGAAAGAGAAATGATTAAAAGAGCTTCAAATTTCATGCGTGAAAATAATTTAAGTAACTTTCATTCAATCAACCTCCTTCCTGAAAATGCCTGTACCCCGAAGGATTATGAAACAATCCTTCAGTTAATTGAAAAAAGAATTTTTCGCCCAATTGATACTCCATAAAGTTAATTTTGTGCTGTTTAAATACAACATATCTAAATTAACTTTTAAAATAATCTCATTTGGTAATAATGACTGAACTTGTACTTAAAATAATTAAGAAAAAATTTGAAAAAAATAGAAAATCATTTGCTCAAAGATATAGACATTGTAATCATTGTGAAAAACATCTAAACATTGATATGGATGAAGAACTCATTTACGTTTTGTGTGGGAAGACATCTAGTGATTCCACTATCATAGGGCATTTTTTAACCAAATTTTCTTTATGTTAATTAACTTCACACTGTGCTCCATTCTGAAATACTACATTGTCTATTACTATCCATTTTCATTATTATTAAAGAAGTTTTAAAAGACATTTTTAATTTGTAATTTTATGAGGATCTTCTTAGTTATTTTTGACTCTTTAAGAAAAGATTATACAGGAAAAACCTATGGTAATGACTGGATACATACTCCTAATTTTGACGCATTTGCGAAAGATTCGATCGTTTTTGAAAACGCATATCCCGAATCTTTAGCCACTATTCCTGTACGTAGAGCTATACATACTGGACTTCGTACATTTCCCTTCAATCATAAAAAACCTGAATTACGTACTGATGATGTAGTTAACTTACCAGGATGGAATCCTATACCCCCAGATCAAACCCAATTAGCTGAATACTTAAAAAAGCAAGGATATTTCTCATCATTCATTACAAGTACTTATCACCAATTTAAGCCGAATATGAATTTTCATCTGGGATTTGATCAATGGAATTGGATTAGAGGACATGAGAGCGATAAATATAGAGTGAGATATAGGGAAGGTAAAGCAAAATTTAGAGACATTATTGAAGATCATATAGTGAAAAAAGAAGTTATTGCTAGATTCCATCAAAAACTAATCTTAAATGCATATCTTTCTAATGTTCAAGATAGAAAAAATGAGGGAGATTTCTTCCCAGCTCAAACTTTCAAGAAAGCAATTGAATTTGTTGAAGATACAAAGAAACTTAATAATATTTTATGCGTTATTGATGAATTTGATCCTCATGAGCCATGGGATCCACCGACTAATTATTTAGAGCTATATTCTGATAAAAATTACTCAGGTAAAAAAATTATCACTCCTTCATATTCCGAAAATATTGATTACCTTTTTAGTGATGAATTAAAATATATGAGAGCTTGCTACGCAGGAGAAGTTTCCTTATGTGATCATTGGTTTGGATATTTTATTGAAGAACTAAAGAATTTAGAGTTCTATGACGATTCATTAATTATTTTTATAAGCGATCATGGGCATAGTATTGGAGAACATAATGCAACAGGTAAACTACCAATGTTTATGTATCCTGAATTAGTAGATATCCCCTTTATGATTAAACCCCCTGGTGGAATGAATGGTCCAAAAAGAATAAAGAAATCATACGTTTATTGCCATGATATTTTACCAACAGTTTTTGGATTTCTAGGTAAACCCGTACCTGAAGTCTTTCAAGGGATTGATCTTTCAATCTTTCAAGATAAGGATGATCACCTTATAGATAATCGGAATTATATAACGTGTGGCTATAGCATTTGTACTCTGTATAAAGACGATAATTATGCTCTAATAACTACTAATGATAAACAACATCAGAAATTATTTGATTTAAAAAAAGACCCAGAATGGAATAAAAACATAGCAAATGATAATCCAGAAATCTATGAAGAACTCTTTAAAAAAATTGAAAAAGATGCAAATGGAGACTTATTATTAGAATGGAAAACTAGTATGGATGAATTAAAGGATTGGTATATTCAAAAAAGTCCTTCCTGATCTATGGTTTTGGATATCTTCATTGGTGACCATTTTATTTAGGACTCTTTTCCCATTTTTCTTTTTCAATATGCCCCTGATAATTTGCAGTTCTCATAAAAAACTTCAAAATCATTCCAAAGGGTTTTATAATATCTTTTTAATGCGTTTTTATTAAGTTAAAAAAAATTACAAATTAAAAAAATTAAAAAAAAGAAGAAGTGAAATGAATGAGTTTTGAAGATGAATTTGATGAAGATTTAGTTGATGAAGAACCATTAAGATCGAAAACTCCAGCAACAAAAACACCTTCAGCAGGAAAGAAATTAACGTTATATTTCATGTCAACTATTGGTCCTGGTGAAAAAAAGGAAAAATTGACGGTAAATGATGACAATCGTATTAAAGAAATCAAACATACTTTAGGGAATTTATTTGGACTTAACCCTAATGATTTTCATATATCGTCTGGTGGAGTCACAATGGATGACGGGGATCAGTTGAAAGACTATAGTGTAAGAAATGGCGATGACATTCTTTTAATCCCCGCGAGTACTGCTGGATAAATCTCTACTCAATTTTAATTTTTTTTTATCTTTATCTTTTTAAAGTGAGTACTTTTATGGTTCCGGAACTAATTGTTTATTTTATATAATCAAGCCAAGCTTTCTTAAAATCCAATCATCGATAATTAGTTCTTGTATTACATTCTTATCTCTGGAAAATTCAGACTGAATTGTAGTTTTAGGTATACACACAATTTTACCATCAGGCAGTTTGATAAAGACTGTTCGTCTGTTATCTTTTGCATAATAACACTTTACTACACTCATAGGTTCATATGAATCCTGATCTTTAATTATAAAATTTGAGGTCATTAATTAAATATAAAAAACATGAAATTTAAGAAAAAACAGTGTAGAAATTTAATGAATCAATAAATTGAAAATCATTGTTCCATAAGTACTCTAATCATGTTGCAGAGGAATACCTGTATTCTGAAAATCCCATAATCGAATCACATGAGGGACACGCCCACTTTTTAAGGCTATGCCAACCTCTTTCAAGGATCTCTCCTCTAAAACCTCTAATTTTTGTTTTAATTTTTCCTTTTTTAGTTTCTCTCGTTTGAACATCAAAAAAATCTTCTATATAAAGTTCTTTTTTACAATATGGACATTTTGGCATATTCTTTTCACACCTCTATTTTTAAATTTTTAATTATATAATTTGTAGATTATCTTTTATAATTACAGATTTAATATAATAGTTCTATAAAAAGGTAAAATCTAAATTGGTTGAATCAGATGGACCTTATAATTTTTTTAAAAGATGGAACTCAGTATCAAATGAAGATCTGGACTCTAAAATCATGTGGAATTAATAACCAAATGTTCTTTCTCGAAAATTGGAAAGAAGACCTTTTTTTTATTTTAATTGCTCTTTCTAAAATTTGTCGGGGTCTTTAGATTTATTTCTTAGAATTCTAATTAACTTCATGTGGAAAAGCAAAAATCATTTTTTGATTGGGAAATATTATTTCGAGAATCCTCTAAAAATGAGAGTTTAAAGACTAGCACTTCAATAAAAATAGAAGGATAATAGAGAGTTTTTTAATCTGCGAACATTACTTTTCTGCAAAAGATATCAAGAGGGTTCTTTTGTGTAGGGCTTTCAACTGTTATAACTATTTTTTTAACGCCCAAATTTTCAAATTCTCTTATTTTTTCTCTTATATCTCCAAGAGTACTGATAAATTGATTTCTTAATTCAGATTGTAAGATTTTACTTTCTCTTCTTAAGCTTTCAAGCTCTTTCTGATTATTCACCATAGTAATACTTGTGAAAAGAGAAATTTCGAATTTTGAAGGATCACGATCATATTCCTTTAACTTTCCATTAATCAAAGAAATATTATCCAGAAATATTTTTTGTTGTTGTTCAAATAAATATGGGAGATTTATTCCATCTGCTTCTCTACATGCAATATTGATCATTCTCTTTCCAGTAGTCCATATTACTATCTGGGGATAAGGTTTTTGTATAGGCTTCGGAAAATTTCTATGTCTTACAAGGTTCCAAAATTTACCTTTAAAGTTAGTTTCTTCTTCAGTGAATACTTTCTTATAGATGATTAGGGATTCCTCAAATTCATCAACACTTCTTTTTGGAGAGGGGAAAGGATAACCATATGCTTGATATTCTTCCTCATACCACCCAGCCCCTAACCACATTAAAACTCGTCCATTAGAAATATAGTCTAATGTTGGAAATTATTTTAGCTAAATAAGCAGGATTTCGGAAAGAATTGCATAGCATAATATTGCCTAATTTTACTTTATGTGTCTCTATTGCTAAAACCGCCATTAGTGTAATAGCTTCTAAAAATGGTTCTCTTTTATCATGGCTTTTACCAAAACCGAGAAGATGATCAGAAAAATGAATAGAATCAATTCCTAAAAGAGAGTTTTGAAATATAATAAATCGAGAATCTAGTATTGGTCTCGAAGTCTAAGAAAAGTTCGTGAAATAAAACTATATAATAAACTCTGTACTAACATTATTTAATACAGAATAAAGTGATAATAAAATGGTTGTTAGTTCAGAATTCAAGAACAGGGATTTCCAAGACTCAATCAATTGTGGAATTTGTCATAGGGAAATCAAACATGAAGCCGCAATTTTTCAGGAAGGGCTCAATTTTGGTGTTATTTGCTCTGAATGTTATATAAATAACTCAGAGGAGGAAATTGAGCTCATTTCTAACATGTTTTTAGCATTTGGTGGCTACTTTGGGATGTTAAAAGATCCTAATTATTCTATCTATGAGATGCTAAAGGATTTAGTTAGAAAGATTCACGATAACAAAACTACAATTTCATCTGTAGAAATGAAAATTAGATTATTTCATACGGCATTATTACATGGTATTACTCCATGGGAGTTTGCTGAGTTAGATAATAGTCTATTAAAGTTTATGTACCAGTTCTAACGCCTAAGTGGTTAAACGAGGGTGAAAAATGATAAATTATTATGCACTTCAGGAATCTTTCGCATGTAGATATCGTCATTGTAACGAATGTAAGAGAGAACTAGATATTTTTAAGGATGAGGAAATTGTGTGTGCCTTATGTGGAGAAACCTTTTGTTCTCAGTGTATTAATATTCATCAAAAATTTTGTTATAGGATCTAAAGGCAAAAAACTTAAAATATCCCACCGCTGACTCTACATCGCATACCAAAAGAATTTATAAACAATTTATCAATGATTTATCATTATATTCTTAGTTTTAGATGATTATTATAATAATATCTTCTACGTCGCTTGTAAGGTTTTTCAGGTCTGTTTAGAAAGCATTCAGGACAATAGGGGATGATAAATGGATCTTTCCATAATTTTTGGGCTCGTTTCATGGATATTATAGGATTATCTCTCAAAAATATTTGGAATAGGATTGATTTTCCACAATTTCCACATTTTCTTGTTTTTATATACTCCATAAATAAATTTTTTGGATGATGATAATATCCAAGATTGGATTAAAAGTACTTAAAGAATAAGGGAGTAAATATTTTCTTACTATCTCGTTTAAATTTTCAAGGTGCTATTCATCAGATTATGGTATTTCTCTCTATCAAATATTTTATATCTATCAGATATAGAATCCCAGAAATAAATTCGATCTTTAATTTCATTGATATCATATCCTTGTTTTCTGAGATTAACTTTCCTTAATTTATGAGTCCCTGTAAATTCAAAACTGTCCTTAACACGAATGAAAATCGGAATTGGATACCTTGGAAGATTTTCAGACACAAATTGGGAAAATTGAGTCAAATCGAAAGAGTGCTTATCATTTAATTTAATTGAAGCCATACCCGCCTTTCCTTCTGAATTTGGAATTTCAACACCGTATACAGTGCTGTTTTCAATGTTATCAAAGCAATTAATAATTGATTCAACTTCTAGAGTGGCTACATTTTCTCCTTTCCATCTGAAAGTATCTCCATATCTATCAGCAAAAGAAACCCAATTATCTTTATGAAGAGTGACCAAATCACCAGTATTGAAGCATACATCCTCGTGTTCAAAAACATTCCTAAGAACTCTTTCTTCGGTTTTGTATTTATCTTTATAGCCTAGGAAATTTAACGTCTCTTCAATCTTAACTATCATCATACCGATTTCTCCTGGCTTACATTTTATATAGAAGTTCTTCTCATCTTTAAAAAATTCGCCTGTTTCTTCATCAATTTTCACTATTTCAATATATCCAGGTGTATTAATTCTTCCAATCATTCCTGGAACTTCTTCAATATTGAATAGTCCACCAGCACCATCTGTTGCTCCATAAAATTCTAAAACACGATCAATATGAAAACGAGATTTAAATTCTTCCCAGATATCTTTATGGAGTCCTAGACCTAGCATTTTTTTAAGTGTCGTATTTTTTACATATTCGGATTCAGGTCTATTGAGAAGATATCTCGGTAATTCTCCTATATAAAGGAAGCAAGTGGCTCCATATTTTTTGATATCCTTCCAGAATTCTGAGGCGGAAAAACGTTTTCTTATCGCAAAAGTACAACCTCCATGTATAACACTACCCCATCCATTAACCATTGAATGAGAGTGATATAAAGGTAAGGGGCTGTAAACCACATCATTTTGGGTTAATTCTAATGCTAAATATCCAAATGGATTAAGAAGACGTGCATTATTCTGTAAAGCTGCTTTTGGAAGCCCCGTTGTCCCAGAAGTAAAAATATACATACACATATGACGTAGATATGAATCATAGGTTGTATTAGGATTAGCTTTAGAAATAGACTCTAATTCTTTATCAATATTAATAAAATCATGCTTAATTTCGTTAGGATTGTTAATAACAAATACATTGTTCTTATCGAACTTAAGCTCTTTAAATACCTCGTTAAAGGCAGGTAAGCTATCCCCATCAATAACTATCCATTTTGGTTCACTTATCTTAAAAACATGAATTAATGCCTTTTTTCTTTGATTTATATTAATTAGAGAAGTTTTTCCTTGTATTTTATTGATACCTGTTGTAAGGAAGAGAAATTCGGGAGAATTTTCCATCATCATAGCAATCGTATCATCAGGTTTAACCCCAATTTTAAGAAAATAATTGGAAATTTTATTGCATTCCTGATTTAATGCTTGCCAAGACCATGAACTGTCCTTATAAAATAAAGCAGATTCATTAGAAATATTTTCAGCGTGTTGTTCAATTAAAATCCCTGGGCTTTGATTCGGATTTTTATTCGCATTTTCAACTATCTGATTAAGTCTTTCAAGATAATCAGCTTCTTTCGTTGTTAATTGAGATTCCATAGGTCTGACCTCATAAATTTTAACTTAAAAAAGTGTTCAATATACTATTGAGTACAATAATATTGGATAAAATGCTATATAAATTTTCAATAATAATCCCTCAAAATGTCTAAGTGATAGATTTTTGTGTAAATCTATAGATTTATTTAATTCTTAAAAAAAAAGGTAAAAGCTATAAAATTTAAAAGACAAAATCATTTATGATTTTAAGAATTGATCACGTCTCGTTAGCGGTAAAGGATTACGAAGGTGCTGTGGAATTTTTTACAAAAATACTTGGTACTGTTTCCCAATATCATGGGACAGATAATAATCTAAAATACTATTGGGAAACTTTTGCACTTGGAGATCTTTCTCGATTTGAAATAATTAAACCAACTGGAAAAGGTAGTTTTCTTGAAAATTTCTTGAAAAACAAAGAAGGGGGGATTCATCATTTAGTACTTCAGACACATGATATTGAAATGACTAAAAATATTCTTGATAAAAATAATATCCCCTATTTTGGATATCAAAATTATGGTGAACGGTGGAAAGAACTGTTTATTCATCCAAAAGATGCCTATGGTGTATTACTCCAGATAGCTGAATTTAAGCCATCAGATTGGCTTGCTCCGTCTTATGGTATGCCTGAAGGTAAAGTTCGGACTGTTGAAAGAAATAATGAAAAGTATAACCTCATGTTTGCTCATCCGGGCGGAGGGAAAGTGAAATTAACCGTAGATAGGGAAAACGTAAAAGCGTTAATTGAGGATTTAAAAAATTTATTATGATAGATTATATTGCTAAAGCTTGCTTTTAAAATTCATTCTGCAAGTTTTTCTTTTATTTGAAGAACTAATTTCTCAGCTTCTTCAGAATCAGTTATGAATTCAATTTCTTTTGGTGATGATATTCCTATCCCTATTTCTATTGCTCTTTTAATTTGCGCCTGATCAAAAATTGAGCCGTTAGTAACTTCTTGGGTTGTCCCAAGTATTCTTAACAATGCAACTCCGACAACATCAATAGCTATCTTATCTGTACCCGCAACAAAGACATTTGCTTCTTTTAAGGTGCCTTCCATTGGCCCACCATCTATAAAACTAAGGACGCCATCCATGACAACTAAATCAGGTTTATATACAGCATTAATTTCCGCAATCATTTCCCTTTGATTTTTAGAAGAGTGCAACTCAGACATATATTCTTTGCGTACTAATGCAACAGCATTCTTAAGTGCTAGAGTAAAGTGACCACCATACATATGAGTCTTTAAACAACAAGTTTCAACAATGCATTCTGCTACATCATAAATTTTAGCAAAAAGAAATCCATCTT
>CAYSZJ010000089.1:0-17502 GCA_964435435.1 uncultured archaeon | reverse complement strand
TAATACAATCCATAGGACATATACCATGACAAAGCCCACATCCCGAACAATTGTTGGTATCCACGATTGAGCCATTACCAATAACAGGTTCATATATAGGTTTCAATTTTGAAAGTTCTACATCATTAGGTATAATTGAAAAGTCTCTAAATATGAGTTTTTCAGGATTATTCTCATCTCCTTCAATTTTGTCATGAATTTCTTCTAAGATTACGAGTTTTTCATTTTTGAGTAATTCTAACAAGCTCAAAGTCTTATTTAATTCAATAGAAGTATCTTCAGAATACTTGATAAGAGTTTTTAAATTACTTTTGGAATTATTTTTTAAGAAATTATATAAGGAATATTTTAATCGCTCTTCATCAAACATTTGTAAAAGAATAGCTTCATATTGAGATTCATCATAAATACCCGCATCTAATATATCTTGTTTAGCATCAATTAGAGCTCGAATTCTATATGAATCTAAAGCATCCGCTACATCCTTTAAAAATTCCCATGATAAACTTTCTTCAGAACTCATAACAAACCTTAAAATATTTTTTATTCATAATTTTCCGAAAACCCATACAAAGGGATAGTTCCTTCTCAACTAATATTTTCTTGAAAAGATCATTCTATTTCGGATTAAATTTTGGTAGAGGAGGGAGTGCTTGAATCTTTTTGGTAATATCTTCAACAGAGCTAATGAATCTCTCAACTTCTGCTGCAGAACAAAAATATTGTTGAACTCTTTCGTCAGAAATTCCTGCATGTCTTAATAATTTTTTCAAAGCTAATATATGATTATATGTATTCATGTTTCCATTTTCAAACTCGCATTCTCCTTCCCTTCATGAGATCACAGCTACACCATCAGCACCATTTAAAAATGCTTCCATGATCAAATGAATTCCTATTCGACCAGTGCATCTTACTCGAATTAAATAAAAATCTGTAGAGTATGATTTTCTTGTTACTCCTGTTAAATCTGCTACCGAATACCCTCACTTATCACAACCAAATGCTATAATCTTTCTAGATTTATCATTTATTACCTTAGACATTATAATCAACCTCTAAATTGCCTATTTTTCAATACTCTCAGCAATTTCATCAATAATTTCTATTTCAGTCCATCCAATACCTTTAATTTCCTGAGAAAACTGTGTGTCTCGATAATATTTTAAATCAATAGCTCTTGCTGGACAAGAAGATACACATACACCACAACCTTTACATTTTAAATCGTCAACTTCTGCAGTTTCATTCTCATTAACTTTTATTGCTTCATAGTAACATAATTTCTCACACCTATGACATCCCATGCAAAGTGTTTCATCTACCTCAGCAATAATTAATTCTTGATTAAAAGTATCATGAGATAAAAGAGTTGATGCTTTACTTGCAGCAGCTAAAGCAGAACAGACCGAATAAGGAATGTTTTTTGGACCAGCTGCACATCCAGCAATGTAAATTCCTATATCTTTTGTTTCTTGTGGACTTAAACATCCATGGATTTCTGAAAGGAAACCTCCTGGACCCTTACTTAGTCCCATTACATCGATCATTTCTTCAGTTCCTTTTGAAGGGATCATTCCTGTTGACAATACAACTAAATCAGCATCAATTTTTACAATCTCACCAGTTAAAGACGAATATGCTCTGACTTTTAACTTATTTGTTTTAGAGTCTTCGATAATTTCACCTACTTTTCCCCTAATCATTGTTATCCCCAATTCTCTTATTTTTCTATAGTATTCTTCATTACCCTTGTCTGTTGTTCGAATGTCGATATAGAAAATAGTCACATCCATGTCTGGATATTCTTGCTTAAGTAATTGAGCATTCTTAAGTGCAACATTACAACAGACAAAAGAACAATATGGATTAGCATTTATATCTCTGGAACCTACACATTGAATCATTACAACCGTTTTTGGTGTTTCTCCATTTGAAACTCGATAAATATGTCCTCCGGTAGGACCAATAGGACTTAATATCCTCTCTATTTCTATTTGTGTGATCACATCAGGATAGTATCCATAATTATATTCATTCGACTCCCATATTGGATATTCATCCCATCCCGTGGCTACAATCGCTGCTCCTACTTTAACATCAATATATTCTGTTTCTTGTTCAAAATCAATAGCTTCAGCAGGGCACGTTTGTTCACAATTTTTACAATCGATACACACACTTCTATCCATAACAGCTAATTTTGGTACTGCTTGAGGAAAAGGTATATAAATTGCGCATCTTTCACCAATACCTCTGTCAAACTCGCTAGGAACTTTAATAGGACATTTTGTTGTACATAATCCACATCCAGTACATTTACTCTCGTCAACATACCGAGCATTTTTTCTGATTTTAACCTTATAATCTCCAGGTATACCATTAAACTCTACTACATCACTATAAGTAAATAAATTAATGTTCGGATGTTTTGATGCGTTTACCATTATGGGTGCCAGGACTCATATTCCACAATCATCAGTGGGATATATTCTATCTAATTGCGCCATTTTCCCGCCAATAGTAGCTTCCTTCTCAACTAAATATACAGGAATCCCTTGGTTCGCAAGATCTAATGCTGCGTTCATTCCAGCAATACCCGCACCTACAATTAAAACTGCCTTCTCTACTGGAATTTCTTTTCTTGGTATTGTTTCTAGTTCTCTGGCACGGTTTATACCCGCTTGAACTAATCTTATTGCTTTCTGGGTAGCACCTTCTCTATCCTTAGCATGGACAAAAGAACAATGTTCTCGAAGATTAACCATTTGGAAATAATATGGGCTCAATCCTGCCTCAGCTAACACAGCTCTATATGTGGATTCATGGATTTGTGGCGTACAAGCTGCAACCACTATTCTATTTAAATCAAGATCAAGAATATCATTTTTAATAATATTTTGACTTGGGTCTGAACATGTAAAATCATTTACACGAGAAATAATTACATTATTTTTTGCCGCATTTTTTTCAACATAATCTCTTACAGCATCACAATCAACAGCCGCTCCGATATTAACCCCTCATCTACATAAATAAACTCCGATTCTCAGTTCATCCTTGGTCTGTTTATCAGACATCTAGTTCACCTTTTTGTAAAACTTCACCATTAATTTTTTGTTAATTTGAAATAATAGATTAAATCTTATTGCTTTATGAAATTATTGAAATAATTTATTTTTTCTGATTAGATTTCATAATTACGAAAACGATAACAGAATTCAAAATAAATTGTAGTTTTCAAACATTATTTTTTTAAAGAAGATCTTTATAGTAAGTCGTTCTTAATTTAGATTAATAATTTGATGCATTTTTAAATTTTAAACAAGTGGATTGAGTAGTTTCAGATGAAAGATAATAATGATGAATATTTTTACATTAATGGTCAGCATTACGATTATATGATCAAAAGCAGACAAGCATATAATTCTGTTCCTTTTTATGTAAAGTGTGCAAAAAAGTTTGGTAGTCCAGTTCTTGAATTAGCTTCTGGGACTGGAAGAATTACCATTCCAATTGCAAAAGAAGGATTATCAGTTATTGGATTAGATTTCTCAGAAAAAATGTTAGATCAAGCAATTCGAAAATCAAAAGAAAGTATTTTAAACATTGAATGGGTAAAAGGAGATATGACAAATTTTAGCTTAAATAAGAAATTTTCCACAATAATAATGCCCGGTGCTGCAATGAATTGGATAGTTGATAACAAGAGTATAGAAAATTGTTTAATATGTGTAAAAAAGCATTTAACACAGAAAGGTCGGTTTATTTTCGATGTATTTAATCCCGATTTAGATATATTACAAAGAAATGGTTCTAAAATTTATCCGATGTATGAATATCCAAATCCAGATGGTGAAGAAACTGTTTGTGTAACTGGAAGTAATACTTATGACAAAGTGTCTCAAATAAACTATTTCAATTCATATTACAAATTTGAAGACAAGAAAATTGTAAAAGAATTGAAACTTCGAATGTTTTTTCCACAAGAATTAGATGCATTACTTTATTATAATGGTTTTATAATTGATAATAAATATGGTACTTTTGAGGAAGAACCGTTTAATTCAGATTCAAATCAGCAGATAATAATCTGTCATAAAAAGTAATAAAAAAATAATTTACTCGTGAAATTTTTTATTAAAAGTTCATTACTACTTTTTATGGCACAACAAGAAGAATCTAAGAAAGAAGAATTTGCTAAACAATTTATGGCAGAAGAAGGTTTAAAAGGCAAGGCAAGAAGGATTAAAATAATGAAAATTATTGATATGGTTGGCTATGATAAAGGAAAGATTAAAACAGCCTTAGCTCGCTCTACAATCACTGATAGGATTCAGCATGATTAAAAAGTATATTTTACTATAAAAAAAAAGGAGTTTTAGTGTGCTTGATATTGAACTGTTTCGAAATAATTTTGATAAAATAATAGAATCAGAAAATAAAAGATTTAAAGATCCATCAAATGCAGAAAAGGTCCTTGAGTATGATAGGAAATGGCGAGGAGCTATAAGTAAATTTCAAGAATTAAAGCAAAATCATAATCAGACTTCTCGTCAAATCGGAGAATTTAAAAAAGCTGGAAAAGAAAAAGAAGCAGAGGAGGCTATAAGAGCTACAAAAGAATTGAAAGAACAGATAGATGAGTTAGAGAAACTGAAACAAGAATATTTCGAACAACGAGAAAAATATCGATATATTGTGGGTAATTTATTGCATGAATCAGTTCCAGTTGCCGAAACAGAAGAAAATAACGAGATTATTAGAACATTTGGGGAATTACCGAAATTTGATTTTACCCCTTTAAACCATGTCGAATTAATTGAAACTATTGATGGAGCAGATACTAAAAAAGCCTCTGAAATAGTAGGATCAAGGTTTTACTATTTAAAAAGAGATTTGGTTTCACTCAATTTAGCTTTAATGAAATTCGCATTGGATTTTTTGGAAAAAAAAGGATATATACCGATATGGACACCCTTTTTCATCAAATATGAAGTCATAAAAGCAGCTGCAGAATTAGTTGATTTTGAAGAGCAACTTTATAAGATCCATAATGAAGACCTTTTTATGATTGCCACATCAGAACAAACTTTAGCAGCTTATCATTATGATGAGATAATTGATCCAGAAAAATTACCAATAAAATATGCAGGAATATCATCTTGTTTTAGAAGAGAAGCTGGATCACATGGTAAGGATACATTAGGAATATTTAGAGTGCACCGGTTTGAAAAAGTTGAGCAGTATGTTTTTTGTAAACCAGAAGAATCATGGGAAATTCATGAGGAATTAATTAAAAATGCTGAAGAAATTTACAAACAATTTGAACTACCTCATAGAATTGTAAACATTGCATCTGGAGAATTAAACGATAATGCTGCAAAAAAATATGATCTAGAAGCATGGTTTCCTGCTTCAGAAACTTATCGAGAATTGGTTAGTTGTAGCAATTGTACTGATTATCAAGCAAGAAAATTAAAAATTAGGATGGGAAAAGTAGGTACTAAGCAACCAAAAGAAATTTTA
Organism: uncultured archaeon; assembly: GCA_964435435.1. Taxonomy (GTDB): domain Archaea; phylum Asgardarchaeota; class Lokiarchaeia; order Sigyniarchaeales; family SOKP01; genus Loki-b32. Next base: position 11,973 of record CAYSZJ010000089.1, on the reverse strand, counting down.
CATACTTTAAATTCAACAGCAATAGCAACTGAACGCACTATTTGTTGTATTTTAGAAAATTTTCAAAATAAAGATCATTCAGTATCAATTCCAAAAGTACTTCAGAGATATATGAATGGTAAAAAAATTATTAAAGCAATAAAATAAGAGGAAAAGTAAGAATGATAGAAATTTCTTTAGAAGAATTTGAGGATTTTTATAAAGACAGAATTGATTCCCAATTTGCGAAAATAAAGAAAGCAACAAATAAGTTCATATTAGATATTAAATCAAACATGATTGACATTAAAATTTGTATGGATCACTTTCTTGAAGTAGGAAAAGAAAAAATTGATGCGAAAGCTCAAAAGTCATTGCATTTTTTCATTGATCGAATTAAAAAAGAGATTGATGAAATTGAGATTCCTGAAAAAGAAATCAATCATGATAATCTAAATGATTTACTAAATTCTATAAAAAAGTTATTTCCTAGTATAAATGAAATAGCAAGGAAGTCATTACCTAAGTTTCAAAAAGAAGTTCAGTCCCAAATAAAAGAACTTAATTATATTACACGAAAACTTGGAAGTAAACAAAAAACTTTGGATGATTTTTTAAGAAAAAAATATACTGAAGTCAAAGAAGCAGAAGATCTACTAAAAAAATTACCAAAATTATTTACTCTAAGGGACAATATAGAAAAAGCGAAGATTGACCTAGATACATTCGAGAGTGAACGCGATCAAAAAAAGGAAGATCTTAATAATTTGAATTCAGAATTAATTAAACTTGAAAAAAATGAATTGTTTCAAAAGCTTGAAACTGCAAAAAATAGTTTGTTTCAATTAAGGTTAAAAATTAATGATGAAATAGGTTTTAAGAAAGCTCTAAAAAAATTAAAATTTGATTTAGAGAAAGGGACATACAATATCCCAAATATTGATTTGAATTATCTTAAAGAGTTTCTCAAAAGCCCTATAAAAATATTGGTTGAGGAATCTGATAGAACTGATTTTCCAAAATTTTCCAGTTTATTGGTTCAATTACGCCATGCATTAGAAGAAAATAAATTAACTCTAAAATCTGAAACTAAAGAAAAGACTATTGAACAAATAAATGTTATTTTTGATGAGAAAAAATTACAGCAACTTATTGAGAATTATTTACAAATTAAAAAGCGAATTGAAGAAATTGAAAACAAAATTAATGATGCCGGTTTAGCTCAGAAGTTAGAAGATATAAAAAATAATATATCTTCTACAACAGTAAAATTAGAACATGTAGAAACAGACTATAATCGAAAAAACAAAGATTACACAAGATATCTTAGTAATTTAAAAAGGGAGAGGGAGGAATTTCAAAACGCAGTAGAGCAAATATTACAAGAACCACTAAAAATTGCTATCACTTTTTCGTTTTAATGTCTTAGGTTCATCATAGATTCTACATTTTCTTTACAATTTTAAATGCTCGATTATTAGTTGCACTTGTTTTCTTTATTCGTAATTTTAGATTTTCTTTTAAAAATTTGAATACTTCTTTATGTTTTAAATTAAAAATTTTTAAATACTGGTAAGCGAGAACCAAATCTTGGGTGATATCGATGTCAAAACCCGCTCGAAATGAATCATATATAGTTATTTTTTCAATACCTTTTTTAGAAGCATTTTCTAATAAAGCAACCAAGGAGGGAGTGTTTGGATCAGAAAAATAAGATGGAATGATATCTGGGGGATTTCTCCCAAGTATTGAAATTCCGGCAGAATGAATGGCAGGACATACAACAAGCTGATTTTTTTTTATAAGTGTGTTGATTTCATTAAAATTTTCAGCTGAAATTAAAATTAAATCTAAAAATGAAAAAATAGTTTGTTCAGCATGAAATTTTTTAATTGCAATATCATTAAGGTCTTTTATAACCATATCAAAAGATTTTGGAGGAGTTGTCAAATCTTCTTTGATTCCAATTAAATCAAAATCTTCCGAAAGCTCTAATATTTCAGGAGTATTACAATATACAATTTTGTGGTCAAAAAAATTCACTTTTGCTAATATTGTTCCAAGATCTTTAAACATCGCAATAGTTAATTCTTTAAGTTGTTCGACCGTAAAACAGGCTCTAAGACGAGACTTTGTTCTCGTTAAAGGAGCAATAGGTATCAGTAAAGAACTCATATTCCTTGTATAAATAGGTTTCTTCTAGATTCTTTATTAGAATTTTAAAATCAAAAATAAATTGCAATATTTAAGATTATTTAGTATCTATTTAAAACTATTTAAAATTAGAATCTTAAACATCATATTACTTTATTAACGTTCTCATTTAGTTTTATTGAAGTTTAAAAATTACTTTGTTTCGATAATTTCTTTATTTTAACTTATTTATAATCTGAATTGATAAATTCTCAAATGCTTCATTGACATTTTCATTTAATTTTGCAGAAGTTTCTATATATTTAACTCCATACTTATCTGCTTTTTCCTTTGCTTTCTCAAAAATAATTTTTCTTTCTTGTTCCCTGTCAATTTTATTACCCACAATCATAAAAGGAATATCTCCACTAAGTTCGGTTAATTTTGTAATCCAAAAATCGATATTATTAAATGATTCTGGGTTTAGAATGTCATAAATTACAAATGCTCCTACAGCTTGGACGAAATAATACTCGTTGGCAAATAAAGACTGTCGTTGCCCCCCAATATCCCAAAAATATAATTTAAAACCTTTTTCTTTAATATCCTTTTTTAGTTTAGGATTTTTAAGGTCTAACTGATCAATAATTTTTGTTAAATCAATTTCTTTAATTAAGAAATTTGCCCCTATTGTTTGTTGGTATTCTTCAATGAACTTATCATCAACATACCGAGCTAAAAGACTGGTTTTACCTACTCCAGCATCTCCACACAAGATGCACTTACCGCGGTAAGACATATCGCTTTTTCCCCTAATTTACTTTTAAAACAAATTATAATATAAGTCTTAATTCTGAATTTTCCATTTTTTATTATATTTTTAATAATTTCAATCCAATTTATTTTTAATCATATTAAATAATTTAATTTGTATAGGGAGCCTTCTTAGGTGCTAGTTGTATAAGTTTACATTGACTCGTCACAAAATATTTAAATAAGTGTTCGTAACCGATTAATTGTTTAGGTTCCCCGTTTTCTAACCATAATCCTGAAGTATATTCTGGAGCTTCTTTTACTTGATCTAAGGTAGTAAGAAGAAATTGGTTATCAGTTATTAATAAACCAAACGGTAAAACATTATCCCCTTCAATAGAATGAATTATGATGGAGATCTTCAGCAGTTTTTTTATCTCTTCTTTTAAAACTTCGTTATATTTCAATGCAATAATAACTTGGATATTAGATGAAAATTTTTTATTCCAAAGCTCTCTTAATACCCAATCATATCCACCTAGTTCTTGCATGAGTAAATCAGGAGTAATAATAAAAAAAATCCTTTCTTCTGCTGAACTAATTAGTTCCTTAATTTTTTTTCTAATTTTTGATCTCGAATTAATTGCCCAAACACGAGGTTCTGATTCTTCTGTACCTATTTCTAATTCACTTATAACTTTTTCTAAAACCAAAGTGTCATCTATCTTCTGTTTGTATTTTTCACGTATTACTTTAAAAATTCGCTCTATCGGTATTATCTGATAATTAGCTCCCCTCTTAATAGGTTCTTTCTGAATGAATCCTTTTTCAATCAACCTATTTAATGAATCATAAACTCGCGCGCGATCTACTCCTGAGTGTTTTGCAATATCTGCTGGACTCAAAATTTTATATTTACTTAATGTTAATAAGACTTTAGAGTCATTTTTTGTGAACCCAAGGGATTGAAGGGCTTTCTCAATTTCCGGTGTTTGAAGTGATTTTTTGCTAGGCATATTTGGATTGTATAAGAAAAATCAAATCCATTATATATATTTTGACTATATTACATTAGTCTAGTAAGTTATATTTTAATCTTTTTTTTTAGAAAATTTAAAATTTGGATTAAAATGATTGAATCATTTTTATAATATTTTTTATTAAAATCAGTGTATCTTTTAATTGATAACTAAATATGTATGCAATATTAAAAAAAGAATAAATCAAGATTTCATTTAATAGAAGTTGAAATTTCAGCAATTATGTACTCCTTGAAAATTTAGCAATGCTTAATAAAGGGTTAATCAATTTTCGAAGAAAATATTGAATTATTAATAAAAGTGAAATCTCAAAAAATTAAGGATTCAAGGCTTTATCTAATAAAAATCAACTTTTCGATTTTGTCGGAAAAATTATTTTAACATTAATAAAACGATCTGATCCTCGAATCAATATGATCTCTTATGAGAGATATGATCTCTCATTGATTCGAATCATAACATTTATATAATAGAAATGTGTAGTAATACTTAATTAACATTTATTTTACAAAACTATAAACAATTAGTGGAGGAATAAGAATGGCTAAAAAGAAAGCTCCTGCGAAAAAATCTGAAGGATACATTGCGAAAGCACCTATAAGAAGATTAATGAAAAAAGAAGGCGCAGATCTAGTTGCTGCCGAAGCACTAGACAAATTGATTGACTTCTTAGAAAAGAGTGCTGCCTCAGCAACTAAAGACGCCATAAAGGTATGTAAAGAGGATAAACGCAAGAGAATAACAGCAGCGGATATTCGTGCCGCAACCAGATAAGTAGATTCAGATTTTAAATATTAATGTAATTTTTTTTCTTTTTTTATTCATTGAGTTTTAATAATTCTCAAAAAATTCCTTATTCAAATATTTATTTATATTTTCTTCAATTTTCTTCTTTACAGCTTCCAATCCTTCAGGTAATACTCGTGTCTTTCCTACAATATCAATAAATCCGAGTTCAGACCCATATCTAGGAACCAAATGGATATGTAGGTGTTCAATGCTACCACCAGCATCTCTTCCTTGATTTATACCTAAATTATAACCTTTAGGATTATAGAGATCGTTTATTAATAATTGAATTCCTTGAATCGCTCGAGTAAGATGAAACATCTCTTTTTTCGTCAGTTCAAGGAATTTGGTTATATGTCTCCTAGTAACAATCATTAAATGTGCAGGATTATAAGGATATAAATTTAAAACAATAAAACACATATCATCTTCGTAAATTTTTAGAGATTCAACGCGTTCATCATTATCTCTTACAGCACATAGAATACAGTCTACATTAGGCCTTGTTTTTCCTTGAACGTAATCTAATTTTCCTAAAGCTTGCAACCAATCTCTAAAAACCAAACTTTCTACCACTTTTTTATTTTTTTTTAGGTTATGAATATAAAGAAAAATCAGAATCAGGTGTAAATTCTTTAGATTTCATAAAATCTTCTGGTTTTATTTTCCCAATACAATATTCTCCTAAGATTAAATTGCTATAAGCAGCTCCATCAAATACATGTCTTATCGATTTATAAAAGGAATTTTTAGAGATAGTTCCATCTTCTTTCAGAAAAATTTGATCACTTATTTGATATCTATAATTCTGAAGGTCTAATCGATAAAATAAATCTTTCATGAGAAAATATTTACGTAGATCCATGAAAAATTTAGTTTTTCTATTTTCTTTCAATGAATTTAACGCATCAATGTGAGGTTGTGATATTTGAATTACTAGTGAAATTATGACAAAATCTTTGTTTTTTGGTCGAATAACAAGCATATTTCTACCAAGTTGGCGACCAGCAGGATCTTTTATAGGAGGAAACACAAATTGAAACCCAAAATCAAGTTTTGAATCATTAATTTGTTTTCTTAATAATCCCTCATCTAATAAATATTCCCGAATTAAATGCTTGATTTTACTTTCTTTAGCAGACATAGTTATTCCATAAGGTTAAAAATGATATAATTAATTTATTTTTTTATGTGAAATCTCAACAATTCAGAAATAGTTTAATCAGAAAATTAATATTTACCTTTAGGTCTTGGTGCTGGTTCAATGCCAGCAGATTTTAATTTTTCAATATTTTCTACTAAAACTTCAACTGGTGTACAATATATTACTTTTAGAGTTTCATGATCTATATAGATTTGCCCAACAATACCTAAGCCCATCAATCGATTATCATTGTCAATAAATGTGTGATCTAGATTCATTTTAATCGCCATTCTACCTCCATCAAGTTCTACTAAAGAAGGTTGACATGCAGTATACCCAGGACCTCGATTTTGGAGAAGAAAATTCATTAATGCATAGTCTAATTCATCATTAATCTCTCCCCTTTCTTGAAGAATCTTTACTACAATTGGATCTGACATGTTAACAGAAATAAAATTGTCTTATTTAAATTAAAATGAGTAGAATTTATTTTTAATTTTTTTGCTAAAAATTTATTAGAAAAAAAATAAGAAAGAATTTGGATCTGATTAATTAATCCCTTTCTTCCATTAAAACCTCGTCAACACTGTGTAATGCACAGTTCATGCTTGACAAAGATTCTGTAATATCTTCGAGTGAAAGGTTATTCCCTTCAATGTTGATATGTAAAGAGGCTGTTTTTTGATCTAATTCATCTACTTTAATTCTAACTTTTGCCACTCCAGTGATTTCCATTAAAGTGCGAGCTACTAAATCTACTCCAGGCATATGAGGTTTTAAAATATCGAGATAATACTCCACTTTCATTTTATTTATCTAAACCCTTATATTTATTATTTTAGACTTTATTATATCATTAATAGTTCTAAATAGATTTATAATTTTTATGGTATTTTTACATTAATTTTTCAATTACATTGATTAATTTTGATGGGATTTCCTCTAATTCGATTATTTCTTCTGCTTTTTTAAAAGTTTCTTGACTAATTAAACCAGCAATTTTAGTGTTTAAAGCAATTGAGTGTGCCCCAACATTGATAGCAGCTTCAATATCACGATTAGTATCTCCAATTACTAAAATTTCATTAAGTTTTACATTTAATTGATTACAAATGTAAATTAAGTGATCTGGATGGGGTTTTAGATTAGAAACATTATCTCTTCCTACGATTATATCAAAATAATGTGATATATTTACCTTTTTGAGTGAAATTTCTGCATTTTTTTTTGTGTTAAATGTAAAAATTGCTTGTTTTAGATTTTTAATCCTCGCGAACTCCAACACTTCCCCTATTCCATCTATAAGGGTAGCATTTATTGCAGCCTCATATTCTATTTTAATGATCTCTTTATCTACTTCTGCTATTATTTTTTTTATTTTTTCTTCAGAAAACCTTTTCTTTTCAAAATATTCCCTTGAGAGTTTCATATTTTCCAAAATTGAACTTTTTACAGTAAGAAGATGTTTCGGAACACCATACTTTTTCAAGATTTTTATAGCTGTTTTACGTGCTCTTAAATAATCAATTTTAAAATGAATAAGGGTGCCATCTAAATCCCAAATAATAGCTTTTATCATAATTTTCAGTTAAAAAATTAAATCTGTATATATAGGTCCTTTTGGGGTTAGTTCTGATTTTTTCAGTCTGATTTGGTTGATATTAAATTCTCCAAATTCTTTTGTTTTATTCTCTTCTATTATTTTCTTAAAAGAATCAAAAGTTTTGTAATTGATCCTACCTTTCTTCAACCTTCCAATAGTTAAATGCGGTTTAAATTGGGTTCTTTTATCTCGATCAATTTTTAATCTTTCAAACAATAAATCCTCGACAGAATCCTTGATGGTTTGTAAGAATTGAATGTCACCAACAAGTTTTACCCATAACACCGAAAATCTATTGAATTGACCAACACCTTTTAAATAATATGTGAATGTTTTCCCTTGAAAGTAAGGTTCATTGACTTCTTTTTGTAATATATTATAGATTTTAGGTGCTACAATTTCAGGAATATTTCCTAAGAACTTTACTGTCATATGCAAATTTGCAGGTTCGACCAGTTTGAGTTTGGGTTGATTATGTTTTAAACGAGATGCAATAGTAGTAATATTTTCAATAGTCTCTTTATCCTCTAATTCTATTGCTATAAATGATCTTATCATTTCTTATCCCAATATTCAAAAATTCTCCATTTTTTATTATTTAATTGTTTTTGATGATCTGGAATAATGTGAATTTCATTTAGATCATCCAGAGAAGATGAGTGTATAATTTTTACTATATCATGTAGGAACATTATATTCATTTTACCTCTAGTATTTGCATCAGCAGAAGCATTATGAGGAATTAAAATCATCCTGATTTCTGGATTAATTTCTTTAATTCTTTTTAATCGCTCAAGTGATTTGGGATCAATTGGTTCTATTGGAAAAACATCAAAAGCTATATTTATTTGAATTTCCTTAGCTTCAAGCATATCAAGTAAAGCATCTAAATCTAACACCGGACCTCGAGCTGTATTTACTAGTAAAGCATTTTTTTTCATTAATTTTAATAAGTCACGATTTACTAATTTTTCTGTAGACTTATTTAATGGAATATGTAGAGTGATGATATCTGATTCTTTAAATACGTCCTCGATGTTTTCTTTAAACTCGATTAAAGGAAATTCTTCTTCAAATGCTTTCGTTTGTTTAATATCAAAATAAAGAATTTTAATATTCCAAGGATACAGTTTCTTAACCAATTCTTTCCCTATATCTCCCAATCCTATGATGCCAAGAATTTTATTAGTAATTACTGAAGATAATGATTGATCTAAATCCCATTTATTATCAGTAGTCCATTTCCCTTCCCAAACATAAGTATGAAGATCAATTAGATTTCTTAAATTTGCCATAATTATTGCTATAGTGTAATCTGCGACAGTTTCTTGAAGAACTCCTGGTGTGTGAGTAATTAAAATATCATCTTTTTTAGTTCTTTGAATATGATTATATCCTGCTGTCGCTGTAGAAATTGTAAATATATTTGATTTTTCTAAAATTTCTGAAGAGATTGGATGACTAAGATGGCACCCGAGAATGTCTGGGTTGAAACTTTTAATATTATCTTTTATTTCTTCTTCTGAAGGGAATCTCCCATTAAAAATTTTTAATTCTGAGTTTTTATTTAATTTATCCCAAAGATTTCTTATAGTTTGACGATTATTTTCGGAAATTTTTTCATTAGAGCCAATTTCCTCGGCGGAGAACACATTAGAGGTTAGGTATACTTTTGGGGTAAAAGTCATTTCCGTATTAAGTATTGTTGATCATTTGAATTTTATGATTATAAGAATCTATTTGTATTTTCTGTTATTTATCAAAATTTATTAAAATTAAATATAATTTATAATTAAAAAATAAAGTAGTGGTAGAAAATGGCAAAAGTGAAATGTCAACAATGTGGAAAAGAAATTATTGGAGGGGCAAAAGTTCAGCATTTTGATTTTGAAGAACCTACTACTATTCATGTCTTTTGTTCAGAAGATTGCAAAAGTAATTGGATCTCAACAGAAGAAAAAAAGAAGAAGTAATTTTTCTGATAGATTATCTTTCAATTTTACCTGGAAGATAATAGTCGTACTTTTTTCGCAATAATTTGGTTTTTATAAACCTATCAAATAATCTCATTCTTTGGTAAAGTACCCAAATGAATTTATCAGATTTATAATATTTCTCAATTTCGTTTATACTTAAAGATTTTATATTAAAATCACTCGCTTCTTCCTCCAAAAATTTATTAACTGTTTTTACTAAGGATGGAACGAGCTCTGGTTTTTGCTCTTTGAAGAAATTAGCAACAAGATCTATAATTACTAACCTCCAATCATAATATCTATCAATTAAATCTTGAAGAAAAATAGCTTTTAATAATCCTCTTATAAACGATGGCATACTTTTAGTTAATAATTCTATTTCCATGGCTTCAACTCCACTTTTTCTGTAAAATGGTGGAATTGTATCTATATAAATTAGTTTTGAATTCTCATCCACTTTAGGATTTTTTAGATCGTAATTAATTACAGCAAAATTTGAAATTTGACCATCCAATCCTACATCGAGAGTTTTATTTTCTTTATTAAAGCTCCAGACTTTTTTCATTTCTCTTAGTGCTTTAAGAACTAAGATCGTTATATCGTTCTTTCCAACTTGATGAATTATTTTATTCCCAACAGACTCAGGTAAAAGTTTTTCTTGTACAGCATAAAAAATAATTTTTCCCTCGTCATCTTCAAACCATACAATATCAAGAGGAGGAGTTTTAATATTTAACTCTTCATTTAGAATTCTATTATATTCTCGAAAAACTTTTTCATGCTTTCGGGCTTGTTCATGAGTCTCAAAAATTGGTAATCTTTTATAAGCATAATTTTGAGGGTCATTAATTATTTCAAAAACTAACGTTATCTCTCCATAACCGAGAACTTTAATAGGAACTTTACCTCTTTCTGGATGTATAGTATCAATTGTTCTTTCTAATTCCTTTAATAAATCAATATCAATTTTCATAATTAATCAATAAGATTGAAAAAGATTAAATAAATTTAATTTAACATTAATTCTATTTAATCTTATATAATTTGTTCTTTTCACATAGTAGTGAAAAAAAAAATTTTTTTTCTGAGTTTAGATAGTTTCACAGAATACACGCAAGATTAATAGTAACTTTCTTTTCTACCAAGGATAATTTTTCCTAACTCTCCCCTATCTGATTTTTTTAACCTTTTTAAATAATTTTCCACCTGACCACGTGTGTGATAAGGACCACCTTCTCTTAAAACTGTTTCCATGGGATCTATTGTAGACGTTGATTTATCCATCATTTTTTTATGCCAAGAATTGAGTAATCTTAATCCTATTTGTACAATTTCAGGTTTTTCATCAGCGAGATTTTTAAGCATATGAAAATCGTTTTCATAATCAAAAAGCATAATTTCTGGAAAATTTTTTAGTCCTGTATGATAGGTCTTGATAAGTGTCCAATTTTTAAATCTTATAGTCCGCTGACAGCTCCATGCATTCTGACTAATAACAAGAAATTCTCTTCCATATTTCTCGTTATTATCAATCTTATTTAGGAAACTTTTTCCATCCCAGATTTCTGGCACTTTTAATCCAGCACCCTCTACAATTGAAGCAGCTATATCTGTTTGGTATAATAATGAATTTTCTTCCTTATTCCATTTTTTATTTGGCCATTTTATTATCATAGGAACCCTGTTAGTTATATGACAAGCAGTTGCATGATCCCCGTAAATATTTAATTCTCCTTGACTTTCACCATGATCTCCACTAACGATTATTAACATATCATCATAAATACCAAGATTTTTCAGCATATTTATAATTTTACCGATATAATCATCAGAATATCTGATCCCCACATCATAACCATCAATCCATTGTCTAAAATCGTCTAAATTTCTTATTTCCTTAAGGTTTTCTAATCTAGGAAGCGATTTAGATGGACGTTGTGACGAAAATCCATGTGGTTCGCAGGCAGAATGGGGTCCATAGCTTTTTCTATGATTATCTATGATTTCTTGAGTTATCCATAAAGGCGGTGGTTCATTCTTAAAAGGATTTCCAAAAGACATAGGTGTTCGGTAAGGTGTGTGTGGGTCCCAAAAATTTATGTGTAAAAACCAATTTTTTCTGAGTGCGTTTTGATTTAACCATTTCTCTACATAAGGAAAAATTTGATCTGCTCTTTCAAACCCACCCCATCCGGGATTATACATTTCTCTCCATCCAGAATAAAACCAGAATGCAGAATGTCTTTCAGCATAAGGGGAAATTGAGACAGGATAAATTCTTGCTCTTCTAAGTAGACTAACCCAGCTTTGGTTTAGAAGTTGATCTTGAAATTCTCGTTTTTTTCCAGTTATTCTTAAATCTGCTGCTGTTCCACCATGCCCTACTATTCCTGTATGTATACCAAAACGCCCTGTAAAAAGGGAAGCTCTAGAAGGTAAACACGGTGCATCTGAAACATAACAGTTGGTAAATATAGTACCATCTTTTGCTATCCTATCAATATTAGGAGATGTATTTCGATGATAACCATAACATCCTAAATGATCTGGTCTTAA
>CAYSZJ010000088.1:0-17602 GCA_964435435.1 uncultured archaeon | reverse complement strand
TAGCGGAATATTGTGATGCAATGGGGATTTCTGTGGAATGTATACATCATGAAGTAGCATTCGGTCAGCATGAGATAGATTTCAGATATGATGAAGCTGTTAATGCGGCAGATAATACAATTACAATAAAAACTATAGTTAAAACTGTTTCAGCGCAACATAACTTATTAGGAACATTTATGCCTAAACCTTTTGAAGGAATTAATGGATCAGGTATGCATGTACATCAGTCTTTATGGAAGAATGGGAATAATGTTTTTTATGATGAAAATGATAAAGATAATATTTCAATTCTCATGAAAAAATGGATTGCTGGTCAATTGAAACATGCAATCTCGATGTGTGCTGTTTTAAGTAGTTGGCCAAACTCGTATAAAAGACTTGTTCCAGGATATGAGGCGCCAGTTTACCTTGCATGGGGTTTTAGAAACAGATCACCCTTAATCAGGGTACCAGATTTTCATGGTAAATCAAATGCAGCTCGATGTGAAATTCGTTGTCCAGATCCTTCTGGGAATCCTTATCTTCAATTTGCTGTTCTTCTCTCTTCAGGACTAGATGGGATCATGTCAGAGGATATTGAAATTCCTGGACCAACTGATAGAAATGTATATCATTTATCTTCAAAGGAAATGGAAAAAGAAGGAATTATTTCATTGCCAGGAAGTCTAAGTGAAGCTTTAAAGTACTTTAGAGATTCAAAATTTATGAAGGAAGTTTTCGGAGAATTAGCATTTAAAAACTACTATTATGCTAAGCTTGAAGAGTATGATGCATATCGAGTCGTAGTGAGTGAATGGGAGAGAAACAGATATATAACTCATTTGTAGATGTTGATAGAAGATGTCCTGTATTAAAAAAAATAAAATTCTAGTAATATAATAACTGATAACTTTACTAGATTAAAAGAAGATGATGCGTTTCAAGTTGTCGTGAACGAATGGGAGAGAACTCGTTATATAATTCACTTTCATAACATTTATATAATATTTTTACACTACTGTATATGAACAATATTATTTTAGTTTTATAATCTTAAGGGTGGTTTTTAATTTCTAATCTGAAAGAAAGTTATGGAAACATAAAGAAAAAATATATGAGTATAAATCAAATTCACAGGAATATAATTTTAACATTTCTTATTGCAATTGTGAGTTTATTCGTTGGATTAGATATAATTTTTTTATTTACTCGTCTGTTACCTGGAGATCCTGTAGCTACTTATCTAGCTGCTATGGGGGTACATAATCCTAGCCAAGATATTATTCAACAAATGGAATGTCAGTTAGGATTATGTGATCATATAATAGTACAATATTTTCAATTTATTGGTACCTTATTTACAGGCAATTGGCGGATATCGGTTTCTTTAAATTCTGGGATAAAAGTTACTGACTTAATCGTAGAGCCAATTCTAAAAACGGTGGGCCTAATTTCATTGCCCCTAATAATAGGAGGAGGATTGGGAGTTTTTTTAGGAAGAATATCATCAAAAAACAAGGGTAAATGGAAAGACAAAACTATTCAGCTATTTAGTATTTTAGGAATCTCACTTCCTGTATTTTTCCTTGGCATGGTATTTCAATATTCTCTATGTTATGAGTTAAGGATCTGTGAGCCATGGGGAATTTCAGCATTACCTATAGAAATCTTAACTTTTACATTTACTGCATTTATTGCTTGGCAAGTTCGCTCCTATATGACAAACGCATCACATGAAACGTCACTACTTTCAAATACGATTAAAACAGGGATTAATTTTAGTTTTATCTTTATATTTTACTTATTAGTAGAAGAGACATTTAACATATATGGATTTGGTTCAGTTTTGATAGCTGCTTTTCTGCAATATGATCCTTTCCTTCTAACAGGATGTTTGTTCGTAATAATAATAATGTTTGTTATAATTACAGTAATTTCAAATTTGATTTTCAGCTTCTATATATCTCGAACACGTGAATCCTTTAAACATAATATAGAACCTAAATTTGATAGTGAAGTAAATAAAGGAAATAGTAGTGCTGAAACCAATCCAGAAGAGAGTATAAAAGAATATTTACTGAATAGATTAAAATCTCCATTTAGTATCCTTGGAGCGATTTTAGTATTATTTTTTATTTTTATCGGGATATTCCCTCAAGCGATAACACAATATTCCTTGTCAGGGACTTTGACTCCCTCTTCTGGTGCATGGAGTCCTCCATCTTCAGAACATCCCTTAGGACAAACAGAATCAGGACTAGATGTACTAGCATTGATAATCTGGGGCATACGTGATTTGATAATATTAGGATTTGGAGCTGTTCTTATAGGTTTGATAGGGGGTAGCATATTCGGATTTATTGCTGGGAAATTTAATCGATGGGGATATAAGTTAATAATGGGACTCATGGTATTTTTTTATATATTTCCGGGAATATTGCTTTTGATAATATTAATATCCATTTATGGACCTTTTTATAGGGATGGATTGTTAGTTATTGGAATTTTTTTAATCCCTAACTTCACTAGAGTAATTGCTAAGGCAATATCAGGAGAAATTAATATACATAAAATAAGTAAAGCAGTAATTAGTCATATCCCGTTAAATTTCGCTATAGCTATCATAATCTATACAGCTATTGGATTTTTAGGATTGTTCCCAATGTGGTCAGTTCTAGGGCTAGAAAACCAACCAATTCAATTAGGATCTGTTGTTAGGATGGGAGGAATTTTTCTTTCAGAAGCCCCATGGGCTAGCTTATGGCCTGGACTTACAATTTTTGGAATAATTCTGAGTTTTCTTTTTTTACATGTGGGACTGCAAGATTATCAACCGAAGATTAGAGTTGATTAAAAATATTAGTTAAAATAAGTTTGGGTACATCTTTTCGATAATTTCCATAGCTTCAGTAAATAAAGTTTGTAATATCATATTATCATAAACATAGAAATTTTCTATTATATAATCCTCTGTTAAAAAAATAAAAAATAGTAAAATAATAACTGATAACCATACTAAAATTAGAAGAAGATGAGGTATTTCGAATTTTTGTGAGCGAATGGGAGAGAATTCGTTATATAAATCACCTTCATAATATTTATAAAACATATTTCACATTATTGTATTTGAATATTTTTTAATTAACTTGACAATTTTTGGGGTGATTCTTAATTCCTAATCTTAGAGAAAGTTATAGGAACATAAAGGAAAAGTATATGAGTATAAATGAGATTTACAGAAATATAATTTTAACTTTTTTTATAGCCATCATTAGCTTATTCATTGGATTGAGTATATTATTCGAAATCAATCGTCTTATGCCCATATACATTGTTCCAGGTTCAGATTTAACCTATGAACAAATGAAATGTGAACTCGGACTTTGCGATCCAATAATAGTGCAATATTTTCGATTTATAGGGAATTTATTTACAGGACAATGGGGAATTTCTGTTTCAGTAGTGAGAAATCAACCAGTTATTAACTTAATTGGAGAAACATTTCTAAAAACAGTTGGCGTAGTTTCATTACCTTTGATAATAGGAGGAGGATTGGGAGTTTTCCTTGGAAGAATCTCATCAAGAAACAAGGGCACATGGAAAGACAAGACTATTCAATTATTTAGTATTTTAGGAATCTCACTTCCTGTATTTTTCCTTGGTATGTTATTTCAATATTCTCTATGTTATGAGTTAAGGATTTGCGAACCATGGGGAATTTCAGCATTACCTATAGAAATTTTAACTTTTACAATTTCTGCACTTATTACTTGGCAAGCTCGTTCCTATATGATAAACACATCACATGAAAAGTCGCTAATTTCAAATACTATTAAAACAGGAACAATTTTTAGTTTTATCTTTATGTTTTATCTATTAGTAGAAGAGACATTTAACATATATGGATTTGGTACAATTTTAATAGATGCATTTCTGCTATATGATTATTTCCTTATACCAGCATGTTTGTTTGTAATAATAATAATATTTGTCATAATTACAGTAATTTCAAATTTAATTTTCAGCTTCTATATATTTCGAACAAGTGAATCTTTTGATCATAAAATAGAATCTAGATTAGATGATGAAGTAAATAAAGGAAATAATAGTGCTGAAAACAATCCTGAAGAGAGTTTAAAAGAATATTTACTGAATAGATTGAAATCTCCATTTGGTATCCTTGGAGCGATTTTAGTAATCTTCTTTATTTTTATCGCAATATTCCCTCAAGCGATAACACAATATTCTTTGTCAGAGACATTGAGTCCTTCCTCTGGTGCATGGAACCCTCCATCTTCAGAACATCCCTTAGGACAAACAGAATCAGGACTAGATGTACTTGCATTGATAATTTGGGGTATACGTGATTCAATAATATTAGGATTTGAAGCTGTTCTTATAGGTTTGATAGGGGGTAGTATATTCGGATTTATCGCTGGGAAATTTAATCGATGGGGATATAAGCTAATTATGGGACTCATGATATTTTTCTATATATTTCCAGGAATAGTTCTTTTGATGCTGTTAATTTATATTTATGGACCATTTTATGAGATGATTATGATTATGCCAACCATTGGAATTTTATTAATCCCTAGCTTCACGAGAGTAATTGCTAATGCAATGTCAGGAGAAATTAATATACATAAAATAAGTAAAGCAGTAACGAGTCATATCCCGTTAAATTTCGCCATAGCTATCATAATCTATACAGCAATTGGGTTTTTAGGATTGATCTCATTAGAGTCTGTTCTAGGGCTAGAAAACCAAACAATCCAATTAGGATCTATTGTTAGAATGGGAGTACTTCTTTCTGAAGCACCATGGGCTAGCTTATGGCCTGGATTTGCAATTTTTGGAATAGTTCTGAGTTTTCTTCTTTTACATATCGGATTACAAGATTATCAACCGAAGAGTAAAGTTGAAAGTAATTAAAAATATTAACTAAAATAAGTTTGAGTACATCTTTTCAATAGTTTCCATAGCTTCAGTAAATAAAGTTTGTAATATCATATTTTCATACACATAGATATTTTCTATTATATAATCTAAAATGTCATTTGCCATTCTCTTATCTTTTTCGGTATATTTTTCTATTTTAGAATTAAATAAGATTTTAAATTCTTCTTTCAGCCATTCTAATTCCTCTCTTAGATTTTCCTCTAAGATTTCATGATATTTAACACTAATTCTCATTAATATATCTCAACCCTTTGAAATTTGTATAAATCTCCTTTTTCTTTATATTAAATGAATCGAAACTGCTATAAATAATTTATATAGACCAGTTTTTGTATAACAAATCCCGTTATATTCTAATAAGAATAAATATAATTAAAGGCCTAAAAATAACTATTTTAGGTAAGTAAATTTTACATTATAGTTCAAATTTTATATATAAGTTTTTTAAAAAATAACGATTAATTCTTGATATCTTAAAGAATTTATAAAAATATAAGAGAGTTAATTATGGCAACTAAAGATTGGGTGTTTATTTTTCCAATAATCGTTGTTGTACTAATGATTGTCTTAATATTCTTACCAGTTATGCACATTACTATAGATATTCCTGCAATCCTTGATGTTGAAGGGGATATATTGCCTCTTGGTGGAGGACTTATGGATGAGCTTGAGCCTTATATTGAAACAAATGAATCAGCAGAGAATCTTAATAATATATTTATGTGGGTCGGTATTGTTTTTGCGATAGGTTATGGACTTGATGCTTTACTTTTGTTAATTGGGGCAATTAGAGTTAAAACTGGTAGTAAAGATCTTGAAAAAGCTAGAAAAAAATGGTTAAGCACAGGTATCTTTAAGATAATCTCTCAAATAATAGTATTTGCCATTTTCGAGTTTTATATTATTGGTATGTTAGCAGATCAGGGAGTCAATCTTGGATTTACTATGGGATTGGGGATGATTTTAACGATGGTCGCTGGAGGAATATTAATTTTCATATGGATACTTGCTAAAATCGCAGGTTAACTAGTTGGTAATGAATATTTAAATAATATTTCCTTTTTTTTATTTCAATGTAATTTCCTCTATTAGATCATTTCTTTCATTTTAGAATATATTTTTCAATATATTCTAAAGATTGGTGGCGGAAGTAAGTGTTGTAAAGCTCAGCATATGTTCCACCTTTTACCATTAATTCATCATGATTTCCTTCTTCTACAATTTTTCCATGTTCTAGCACGATAATTCTGTCTACATGACGGACAGTCCAGAGACGGTGTGCTATAATAATAGAGGTACGTCCTTCTATTGTTTTTTGCATCGCATCTTGAATTCTTGTTTCAGTAAAAGGGTCTACAGAAGCAGTAGCTTCATCTAGTATCAATACAGAGGGGTTTTCTAATAAAACCCTAGCAAAGACAACTAATTGACGTTGTCCCATCGAAAGTAGACCACCACGTTCACCAGTATATGTTTTTAAACCGTTTGACAGATCTTCAATCCAATCAGAGCCGCTAGTGTTATCAAGAGCATTAAAAATAGCATCTTTTGTAGCAGTTTTACGGCAATATTTAATATTATTTTCGAGAGTATCAGCCCAAAGAAACGGGGTTTGTGGAATTATTCCAATTTGTTTACGATATTCGTTTAAATCGTAATTTCTTATACTTATCCCATCTATTAAAATATCTCCTTCTTGAAATTCATAAAATCTTGCAATTAATTTTGCTAAACTCGATTTTCCAGCACCAGTATGGCCAACGATGGCTAATGATTCTCCAGGCTTAATCCTTAAGTTAAAGTTTTGAAAAATTTCCTTAGAAGTCTCATATCTAAAGGTAATATTTTTAAACTCAATTTCACCCTTAAATTTGGGTGGTTTAATATTATCGTTTTGAATAATTAATGGTAGAGTATCAATTAAAGCAAAAATTCGTTCTGAAGCAGCCATACCAGTCTGAAAAACAGGCCAAAATGATGCAATGGACAATAATGGAAAGAAAAGAAAACTTAAACCCGACAAAAACAAATTCAAATCACCAACACTCAATGTTCCATTTAGTACACCTGCTCCCCCTAAAAATACTATTAAAGTTAAAACAGTTCCTTGAATAATGCTTAGAGCAGGCCATACAACACTAAAAACAAATCCTCTTCGTAGATTAACTTTATAAGAAGTGTCATTTACTTCATTAAAGGTTTCATATAATTTTTGTTCTTGTCGAAATGTTTTTGCTACTTGAATTCCCGAAAAACTTTCCTTAACATAAGCATTAACAGATGCAAGAGCTCGTTGTCCTAATAATGCCCTTTTTCTAGCTATTTTTCGATAAGAGAAAGCTACAATGAAAAATAAAGGAAATGATATTATCGTAACTAAAAACAATGTGATATTGATAAAAATCATCATTATTAATAAAAAAATAACAATGAAAAAAGAAGCTATTAAATCAATGGAAAGCTCGACAACTTGGCCTAAGTCTCTTGAGTCTGTGTTTATTCGGCTTACTATTTTCCCAATGGGATTCCTATCAAAAAAAGAGAGATCGTGATTAAGAACAGCCTCCCCAGCGTCCCTTCTTAAATCTAAAACAACATCTCCAATGATTTTAGAGATACGACGTCGCCTAAAATAATTAAGAATCCATCCTAATACGTTTAAAACAAAAACAAGTAATATTACAAAGATGATGTATACTATATTTCTATTTGCTTCTATATAATTTAGAACTACACTTGTTAAGATTGGTATTAGAGCACTAGAGAGAGAAGTAATAGTTAAAAGGAAAACTACTAGCGCCATGGGACGTTTATATGGGCTAAAATATTTCAAGATACGTTTTATTAAAACCCTGTCTGAAAATTCTCTATCATAATCCTCTGCTTCAAGACCAACCCACATATCTCAAGAAACCTCTTTCTGTTTTATTAATTGATCTATATCTACATCAAACTTTTTGATGAATATTTTTTGATATTCTTCTGAAGTCAATAATAGATTTTCATGAGTGCCCATTGCTACTATTTCTCCTCTTCTTAAGACAATTATTAAGTCTGCCCATCTTATCTGTGAAAGTCTATGAGTTATGAGGAGTGTTGTTCTATCCTTGAGAATATTTCGAATTGCTCTTTGTATTTTATCTTCGGTATTTGAATCTATAGAAGAAGTTGAGTCGTCCAAAATAAGTATTCTTGGATCAGAGAGAAAAGCCCGAGCTATTGCTACTCTTTGTCTTTCTCCGCCACTTAATTGAACACCTCTTTCTCCAACTTCTGAGTCATATTTATTAGGTAATTGGCAAATAAAATTATGAGCTTGAGCTTCTTTAGCTACTTGAATTATTTGTTCCTTAGAGGAGGTTCTTCCAAAAGAAATATTGTTAAAAATTGAATCAGAAAACAGGAAAACATCTTGTTCTATATAAGATATTTGACTCCTCAATGATTTTAAAGAATATTCTCGGATATCAATTTTATCAATTAATACTCTCCCTTCATCGACATCATATAAACGAGATAATAATTTAGTTAGGGTAGTTTTTCCAGAACCAGTTGTACCTACTATTGCTACCGTTTGACCAGGTTTTACCTCAATATTTATGTTTTTTAACACTGGCTTTTTACTTCCAGGATAAAAAAATGACACATTCTCGAATTCAATTCTTCCCTCTAATTGTTTCGTAATTCCTTCAATATTTTCATCAATTTCAGTTTCTCTATTCATTAATTCAAGTAATCTCTGAGCGCTAGTAATAGCAACTCGAACTATAGCAAAAACAAAAATAGAAATCTGTGTAGGAAAACGTAATTGTCTAAGTAAACCTAGATAACCTATAATTTGACCTATACTAATTAATAACAATAAATTTAAAATAATCCCATGAGTTAAGCCAAAAGTGATTGTTAAAGCTAAAAGCAAGAAAGGAATATATTTAGCCTGAACTTTCCCTTGTTCTATAAACGCATCTCGATATCCCGTCGCACTTAAAACATACTTTTCTAATTCACCAGTTTCTTGAACAGTAGCTTTTACAACTTCTATCCCTGTTAAAGTCTCATTTAAAGTTGTGTTCATCATTCCGAAATATCCCCTTAATCTGCCAGAAATTGGTGCTAATTTTTTA
Organism: uncultured archaeon; assembly: GCA_964435435.1. Taxonomy (GTDB): domain Archaea; phylum Asgardarchaeota; class Lokiarchaeia; order Sigyniarchaeales; family SOKP01; genus Loki-b32. The sequence goes on along the minus strand of CAYSZJ010000088.1, from coordinate 8,534 downwards.
ACATAAGATCTGAGTGAAATTAAAAAAAACACAGAAAATACTAATGGAGCTAATATTAATTGAAGTGGATAAAAGAGGATAATATAGATTAAAGGAATTACTAATGCTGTAAATGATTCAAAGATTAAAGAAATTGCAGGGCTAATAAGGAAATTTAGCATTCGCACATCATTAGTCACCCTAGCCATTAGATCCCCAATTTGTTGTTGCTCATGAAATGATTGGCTCTTTCCTAAAAGATTAGTATAGAATTCCCTCCTACAGTCTCTTTCCATCCTATGAGCTATAATTTCTCTTAGTGCAAAGCTGATCATTCTTAATATAGGTGAACTAATACTTAATGATAAGATAATAATAGTGTAATATATTAACGAGGAAGTTTTGCCAAGTAAGAAATCTGTTATCGCATTACCAATGAGTACAAAAGTAATAGAAGATAAGTTGGAAGTTAAAATTGTTGTGAAAAGCACGGCTATTACGAGTATTTTATTAGAACCATGGAAAATATGTGAATAAATCCAACTTCTTGAACCTTTTTGACGAGCTTTTTCGAAGGGATCTTTTCCTGGCGAAAATTCTACATAACGAATATTTGTAGAATTATCTTTACCTTTTAGCATTAGTTATATGATATCCGAATTTAATAAAATTATAATTCCCTAGTTATTATATTTGAAATGTGAATAATTAATAGATTTTTAGATTTGAGGCTATAATTTATAATTTTGTTAAAAAAGAGAAGAAAAATTATGCAAATCTCTATCAGAAAAGCAAAAGTCAATGATGTTGAAACAATATCAAGCATTTGGGAAACAGTTTGTGCGGAAAGAATCTACACTGCTGTAAATATTCCTTTCTCACCTCAACAAGAGCGAGAATATTTGGAGTCTCTCTCTGAACGTGAAGGTGTATTTGTGGCTGAAGTAGAAAATCAAATAATTGGTTTCCAATCATTAGATAAGTGGGTAAAATACACAGATTCATTTAATCACGTTGGAATAATTGGTACTTTTCTTCTTCCTAAATGGCGAGGATATGGAATTGGACGGCAATTGGGTATTGAAACTTTTAATTTTGCCCTTGAAAATGGATATGAAAAACTCGTTATATATGTACGAGCAAAAAATACAGGAGCAATAGAATTTTATAAAAAATTAGGATTCATACAGAAAGGGGTGCTTTCAAAACAAGTTAAGATTGATGGGCAATATGAAGATGGGATTTTTATGGAATTTTTTCTATAAGCTATTTACTGAATAATTATTAACCCATTAATAAAAAAGAATAGTTTTATTTTGTTAAGGATCAATTTATATATGAAAACTTTCATTTAATAATTGTGTCGGAAAGAGAAATTGCTTACGATTTAAGATTGGAAGAACAATTAGAGGAAATAAAGTTAAGAATATGGATGAATGAAGAATTACAAATTCAACCAAAACATTATCATTCTTCAATAAAGAAGAGTTTTCTAAAAATTCTAAATGCTTTTTAGCTTTATTTTTATTTACCTTCTTTATATTTTTCACAATTTAATAAGTGCTAAATTTTTGTAAGTTTTTTAAAACTTCATTATATTCAATAAGGATAATTCTTTTTTGTGCTTATAAGGGTCGTAGTTGCTTCTATCCATTGAGATAATTCTTCATCTACTCTGCAAAAAGTCACAATTTTATCTAAATCCTCAAGATTGTTAAATTTACATTCTACTAATAAATCCCATGCGCCATACACAGGAGTCGCATATGTAACTTGCCAATCTTCATCTGAACCACTAGATTTTAAACTTTTTAATTTTTCAGTAACTTTCCATTGAAAACCGATGATTTTTAGTCTGAATAAGATATATCCCCGATAATAAATAATACAACACCTTAATTAGTGAATAATCTAGATAAATTATTATTCTTTACCAATAAACTTCTTTCAAAGTCTTGTGATATTCATTTAGAGATTTAATTTCTACTCTTTTAGTACGTACTTTTTCAATTGCATCTACAATTGCTTCAGCTAATTGCAAATTAATTATAACAGGAATATTATAATCCACAGCCATTCTTCTAATTTTATATTCATCTTCCATAACTTGTCTAAATTTTTCTTCTACGGTAGTAGGTAATGGTATATTAATAACAATATCTATACGCCCATCTTGCAAACAATTCATAATATTTGGTTCCATGCCAACCTCATGAACTTTATATAGTTTCACGGCATCAATTCCATTATTCTTAAGCGCTATTGCCGTATCTACAGTCGCAAAAATTGTAAAGCCTAAATCTTTTAGTTTTTTTGCCAGAGGTACAACTTGTTTTTTCAATTCTTCTCCACCTACAGAAATTAGAACATTTCCTCCATCAATTGGAATATATTGTTCAGCTGATTCTAAAGCCTTCATTAAGGCACTTGGGAAATCATCATCAATAATCGCTGTTTCTCCCGTTGAGTTCATTTCTACTCCAAGTACCGGGTCAGCATTATCTAAACGCATGAATGAAAACATTGGGGATTTTACTCCAACAAAATTACCATATGGTAAATTTAATAGTCTTTCGGGTATTTTATTTCCCATTATTACTTCAGCAACCAATTTCATTAGGTTTATTCCTCTTACTTTAGATACATAAGGCATACTTCTACTCGATCGTAAATTACATTCAATAACAAAAACTTGCTCGTTCTTAACTAAATACTGTACATTAAATGGTCCTTGAATTTTCAGTGCAAGTGCTATTTTTTTCGTGTAATCATTAATTTGAGATTTAACGATCTCAGAAATAGTCTGTGGAGGAATTGACATAGTGGCATCGCCAGAATGCACACCTGCGTTTTCAATATGTTCTACAATGGCTCCAATGAGTACTTTTTCGCCGTCACATATCCCATCACATTCCACTTCGCGAGAGTCAGTAAAAAACTTCGTTATGACTACAGGATATTCTTTTGATACAGCTGCCGCTAAATCAAGCGTGTCTTGTAATGTCTTCTCATCATAACAGACTCTCATATCAGCTCCGCTTAGTACATACGAAGGCCTTACTAACACAGGATAACCAACCTTTTTAGCGAATTTTAGTGCTTCTTCATTAGTAGTTAACATAGCCCATTCTGGCTGCTTTATCTTCAGTTGATCTAATAATGAACTAAACTTTGATCTGTCCTCTGCCATATCAATTCGAGAGCCATGTGTTCCTAAAATATTAATACCTGCTTTACGATAAAACTCCGAATATTTTGCAAATTTCGCAGCAAGATTTTGTGCAATTTGCCCTCCAGCATTTAATACTACTCCATAGGCTTTTTCGAGTTCACAAATATCCAAGACTCTTTCACCAGAGAGTTCCTCGAAATAGAGTCGATCGCTTATATCATAATCAGTGCTACAAGTCTCAGGATTGTAATTAATCATGATAGCCTTATCAATCCCTAATTTCTGAAGACCCCATATGCAATTGACGGACCCCCAATCAAATTCAACGCTAGCGCCAATTCTATATGTACCTGATCCTAATACTATTACTTTCTTTAAATTTTCCTTTTCTTCCTTATCATAATCTATATCATGTTTATTTCCCCAATAGGTAAGATATAAATATTGTCTTGTTGGTGGACACTGGCCGGCCAGTGTATCAATTTGCTTCACATAAGGAACTACATTATATCTTTTTCTTAATCGTCTGATTGTTGGAGTGTCTAAACCAATTATTTTTGCAATCTGACCGTCGGAAAATCCATAGCGTTTAGCTCTTGTTAGCCAATACTGTTTTTCATCATCAGACGATCCTAAGAAATCCAATTCCTTAAGCTTCTGTTCAATATCAACTATATTCTTTAATTTATATAAAAACCATTTATCAATCATAGATCTTTCATAGATTTCATCAATTGAGATGCCTTTTTTAATAGCCTCGCCAATTCTAAGAAATCTCAAATCAGTTGGATTCCTTAATTCGTATTTTAATTCATTAATATCTTCAATAGGCTTAAGATCATTCGCAACAAATCCTTTTAATCCTATATCAAGCATTCGAAGGGCTTTCTGGATGACTTCTTCAAAACTTCGTCCAATACTCATACATTCACCCACCCCCTTCATCTGTGAACCGATACGTCTGTCTACTTTCTCAAACTTCGTCAAGTCCCAGCGAGGGTATTTTAATACCATATAATCCGTTGCAGGTTCGAAATTTGCTGTTGTTTTAAGAGTAATTTGGTTTTTTAGCTCTGACAAAGTATATCCAACAGCAATTTTGGCAGCTATATATGCTAAAGGATATCCTGTGGCTTTTGATGCAAGTGCAGAAGACCTAGATAATCGTGCATTAATTTCTATTGCTCTAAATTCTTTTGAAAATGGATCAAGCGCCCATTGAATATTACACTCCCCAATAACACCCACGGCTCTTGTTGCTCGGATTGAAGCAGAGCGTAACATTTGTAATTCATCGTCTGGTAGAGTTTGAGCAGGAGCCATAACTATGCTGTCTCCCGTATGAATCCCGCATGGATCCACATTCTCCATACTACAATTAATAAGGCAATTATCTTCTGCATCTCTAAGGATTTCAAATTCGATTTCTTTCCATCCCCAAACACTTTCTTCGATTAAGATTTGGTGAATTCTCGACTGTGCTAATCCTCTCTTTGCCATTTTTTCAAATTGTTCCCAATTATATATAATTCCAGAACCTTTACCTCCTAAAACATAAGCGACTCTTAACATTAAAGGAAATCCAAGCTCTTCAGCCATTTCCTTAGCTTCTTTATAAGAGTTTACAGCTTTACTTTTACATACAGCACAATCAGCTCCATGCATTGCTTTAACAAATAGATCTCTGTCTTCTGTAGCTTCAATAGCCTCTATTGGTGTTCCTAAAACTCTAACATTATATTTTTCTAGAATTCCCGCCTCATGCAGCTCAATGGCAACATTTAAACCAGTTTGGCCACCAAAAGATGTGCATATTCCATCGGGTCTTTCTTTTTTAAATATTTCCTCAACATATTTGACATTGATAGGAAGTAAATATACTTTGTCGGACATTTGTGGGTCTGTCTGGATCGTAGCAATATTTGGATTAATTAAAATTGTTTCAATTCCCTCCTCATTCAAAGCTTTTAAAACTTGAGATCCGCTATAATCAAATTCTCCTGCCTGTCCTATTCTCACCGCACCTGAACCTAATATCAAAACTTTCTTTAAAGATTTATCCAATGGCATGATATTATACCTCCATTAATTTAATAAATTTGTTAAAGATTAGCTCTTTCATGTCTAATGCTCCGGGTGATGCTTCAGGATTGAAGGCAACCGAAAATATTGGTTTGCTCTCATGAATTAAACCTTCATTCGTATTATCATCTTTATCATGATATAACTCTTTGAAACCATCTTCTTTTATATCTTTTAAAGAATATCCATGATTCTGAAAGGTAATATAACAATGATCCGTAGCATTTTCCACTGTAGTTCGACCACCTCTATGTTCAGAAGTCATTTTAAAACAGTTTTCTCCAGCTGCTAACCCAATTATCATATTACCTAAGCCTATTCCCAGTGTAGATACATTATTTTTAATTAATTTTTTGGCAACTTCTATTGGTTCCTTTAATATATTTGGATTACCTGGACCATTCGAAATCAAAACTCCATTTGGACTTAATTCTATAATTTTATTGTAATGATGGTTGTAAGGAACCACAATAACCTCTAAATTTTTAGAAAGTAAAGTTCTTAGAATATTATTTTTTACTCCTAAATCAATTATAACTACTTTTCCTTTTGGATTTGGGGGTGTAAATTTTTTAATTTCTTTAATAGACACATGTTCAACTAAATTTTTATTGCTAAGATCTTCAATATTTTGAACTTCATTTTTTAAAGCATTTTTATTTGGTTTTTCTCCAATATCATATACTTGCAATATCCCTAATTTACTTCCTTCTTCAACAAATGATTGTGTAATCATTCTGGTATCAATCCATTGGATTCCCGGAATATTCTCCTCTATAAGCCAATCCTCCAAAGTTCTAACGCTTTCATGATGACTAGGTTTTTCACAATATTCATTAACGATTACACCTTTTAATTGAATTTTATTTGATTCAAAATGTCTAAGAATTCGATAATTATCTTTTATTTTATCAGGCACTCCAAAATTACCTATAGAAGGATATGTAAAGAGAACAATTTGATCTTTATAGGAGGGGTCTGTTAATGTTTCAACATACCCCGCACCCGTAATTGTTGTAAAGACAATTTCTCCTTCGACTTTCTTACTTGCTCCAAAACCAATTCCTTGAAAATAACGACCGTCTTGAAGCATTAATATTGCGGGCCTTTCCTTCTTGTAGAGCATTTACTTAACTGTCATAAACATCTTTACTTATCTTAAAATAAAGGTAACTAATTTGTTTTTTAAGATTGTTTATTAACGAGTTAAATAAAAATAGTAAATTTGAGAAATTTTTATTAAACTTGATCTAAATATCTCTATTAATCATATTTAACTCTCTGGAGTATCGAGGAATTTCTCTTTATAAGTAAGAAAAAATTCTGTAAGAGTTGTTTCAATAGTTTTTATGACAGATTCTAACTCTAAATCATCAAAATTATTCCACCATGAATACTTCTGAATATTAGTATGTTCTTGTTCTTTAGGATTTTCCACGATTATGATATTATTTTCGAATAAAAAGGACGGATCTAATAAGTCAGCATCGTTCATTGATGATTGAGATAAACGATTCAAATTCTGGAGCATGCACTCAAGTAAATCATCATAAAATAATAAGGGAATATACTTTAATTCTTTTGATTTCATTTCATTTCCTAATTTAGTCCGCTCATCTTCTTGCTTTGAAAATCCTTTCTCATTGAGATCGAAAAATTCAATATCTATAAGCTCAGGATGATACTGGGTTTCGCTTACTTTTTTAAATTTTTTATAATAAGTAAAATCTTTTATCTTGTAAAGGTTTACACTCTGTTGTTTGCCTTTTATTTCTATAAACATAGAATTTTCTTCCATTCTCTTTCTACATATATCTGCAATCATTTGGCAATAATTATTTGCCGCGTTTATAAGATCTTCCTCAAGAATTTTAGCTTTTATAATGGTATGTAAATATGCTCTCGAAAAAGCTGAAAAGTCTTCTTCTAAACGGTACAAATTGCCATAGAGAAATTTTGTTGAATTCCACCATCGCATAGCTCTTTCCAATGTGAAATGGGCAGAAAACTTCTCACGAGAACGAATTTCTGTGAAATATAATAATTTTTCTAATCCATATTGTAGAAAAGGAGTAGGATTGATCACGGCAGCTGTATCATCAGTAATTGTAAAAGTTATTGGCTCTTGAGGCCGAATTAGAATTGATCTTTCACCATTAAAAACGCGATCAACTCGCATCGGTAATGGCATAATTGGATTACTCTTTATACTCTCTATGAGGTGAAGTAAATGAGGATTATTAGGATTTGTGTAATCTGGAGGGAAGATATCGATAAAAAAGAAAAATGGGGCAGCATCAAACTTATATGTCTTGAATTTATTGATTGGTTTTATGATAATCACTAAAGTTTAGCATATTTGTTAAGTTATAAATAAAAAATTGTTCTTTTTCATATAAATATTAAATATCATTTATACGAGTTTCAAAATTTTGTGAAATTATTAACCTTTTTTAAAAAAACGTAAAATATTTTTATAAAGAATTATGAAATAAAAACAAAAAAATGCTTTTGGGGATAACTTGATTTATAATTTGGTGAGATTCAAATCACTTTAAATGATGAGATTAAAGATTTATTGTTAGAACAAGGAGCTGTGAGTGTAGGATTCGCTACAAAAAAGACACTTGAAGGGGGACCGCCTACAACAGATATGATCTATATACTTCCAGAAGCAGAAACTGCAATTTGTTTCGCAGTTCCTTTGGATAAGTCAAAAATACGCGCTTATTTGGGTACAGAGCTCCCTAGAGGGCGATTTAACCATGTGATAGATAATGGGGATACGTACTTAAAAGCTTATAAAATTGCGAGAGTTGCAGCAGACTTTTTGGAGGAAAAGGGATATAAATCAGCTCCAGTCATTAATAATTTCAAATATCGTGAAGACGTTATTGATTGGCGTACTAAATTACCTCCTCTTCTTGCCCTTAGATTGGTTGCTGCCCGTTCAGGCGTCGGATCAATAGGATGGTCAGGTAATATTCTAGTAAAAGGATATGGCTCAACAGTATTGCTAGGTGCGCTTGTTACTTCGGTAAAATTAAATCCCACTGATCCTATCCCACCTGAAGAGTCACCCTGTGATAAATGTAAACTCTGTGTGGATGTCTGCGCTTTTAGGATGTTTGATAAAAATGAAGAAGATTCATATACACTTGGAGGGTACACATTTTCATTTTCAAAGCGGAATAATGTATCTAGGTGTTATACTGTTTGTGGAGGATTATCAGGTTTGGATAAAAACCGAAAATGGTCCACATGGTCTCCTGGTCGAACACCATATCCTGAAACAGAAGAA
>CAYSZJ010000087.1:0-17779 GCA_964435435.1 uncultured archaeon | reverse complement strand
GAAGGTTCATTAAAAAAAGCTGCTGCTCTAAATGACCGTCTAAGAAATTCTATAACATATTCACTTTCTTTCAAAATTGCTGCTATCCGAGCTTTATGAAATAACGCATAAGGCCACATTCTATCCCAATCTTCGGCTCCACAAACATAATTTAATATTTCCCCTGCCTTCATCATATCCCCGTTTTCTAAGAGAGATATCCCATACTTTAAAATATAATCTCCAAATTGAGGAGAGTGTTCATATTTTTTTTTATAATGGGCTAGTGATTTTACTAAAGTTTTTGTTACCTCATAATTTTTAGCTTTAACATCGATGTCTTTGACATTCTTAGGAAACGCCCTTAGCTCTTTTTCAGTAAATTCCCTTTCCTCTTTATATCTTTTTTCGTTATCTTCTATACGATTTTGAATCTTCTTGGTTAAGCTCTCAATGTTAAAGACCTTTTTTACCTCATCTACAGTTAGGTTATATTCATTCTTAATAATGTCAAGAGGATATCCGACATTACCTAATTTTTTAGAAATGTTGTCAAATTTTTTCTCAAATTGGATAAGATTTTCTTCAATTATGGATACTCCTTGAGAACCATAAAGTCCATCATTAAGAAAGTCTAAAAATTCGAAGAGAAATTGGATAAGCCTATTGCCTTTAGTACCCCCTGCACGGAGACAGATAGCTAAACAACACCCAAACCTCCAAATTAATTTTTTAAGGTCTCGTTCCATCTGATCTTTCTCCACAAATGGTTTTGGCCATTCGGGTATAACCATAAAACTTCTACGCCCATGTGTACTGTCTAAATATTGCTGGAGCTTTTCTACCACAGTTTTTACACGATCTCCTAATCGTGTGCCATTTAGTGTGGTAAGTTCCTTTACTCTTAAAATCAACATCATAGAATAACCCCAAACATCCTTTACTTCCAAATCATTATAGGTATAAAATCCAATTGAATCATATAAGTTTTTTAATAAAATAAATAATTCAAAATATTCTTCCTTTCCAGGTTGATTAATGCTATAAGTAAGTTCAGTAAGGATATCACTCATTTCTAAAATAATATCTTCATCAATCACGATTTTCATCTGTTTTTTTTAATTTTTGTCTTATATTTATAAAAGATATCCTGATTAAAAATATATCCTATGGATGTCCTTACTTCTATAGTGAAAAGTGCTACATGCGGTGCCCCCAATAAGGATATGATATATCACCGAAAATTATTATTTAACATCAGTAAAAAGTTATTAACAATAATTTTAATAATAATATTAAGAAAATAATTACATTAATTCCCATTGAGTTCTTGTAATTAAATATAATTAAATGTAATTAAAAGCCCATGAAAGAAGTAAAAATTATTTCGATTGATAATCGTGGACGAATAGTATTACCTTTAGTGACTAGGAAGAATCTCGGTCTCACAACAAATTCCCAGTTGTTGTTGGTAAGTGATTCTGAAACAAAAGAAATAAGGATTACACCTGTTGGAATTTCAGAGGATCAAAAACCAATAAAGTTTAAGATTACAATCAAAGATGAGCCCGGTTCTTTAGCTAAAATAGCTACAATATTTGGAGAATTGGGAATTTCGTTAATGTATGGTGAGAGTGTTGTAATTGAAAAAGATAAAACAGCGATCTGGACGGTGATAAGTCCAACTCCGCAGGATATTACGATGGATAAACTTCAGGAAGAGCTTATAAGTAAGGGTCAAGCAGTTAAAGTTGAGGTTATACCATTTCAGTAAAACTACTATTTTAATATTTCTAATTAGTTGAATTAATTTAAAAGGTCTAATAAATGCCAAAAAAGAAGAAAAAAGAAAAAGCTCAAAAGAAAAAAAAAGAGGAAGAACAAAAGAAAAAGGAAGAAGTAGTGTCTGAAACTAAAGAAGTTCAAGCATATTCTTTAAATAGTGCATTACATTCAGTAAAAAAAACAGAAACAACATTACAAACCTTATTAGAAGGAGTATCAGAAGGGCAAGGGTTTGTCCATCCTAGTAAGGAAGAAGAAAAGGTTTTACCTCAACTATCTCATGAATCTAGGAGTAAAATTGCAGAAGAATTCATGTTAGAAGATGTACCATTAACAGAGAGAGCACCAGTTAAAAAAAGTGAAAGGACGTTAATAGAGCCAAAAACTAAAAAAAAAGCAAGGGTTCCCACAAAAAAGGAGGAAGAAGTGCCTTCCAAAACACCTCCTGAAACAAAACCTGTAATTCCGCCTAAACAAGAAGTTGAGGCAGTTCCCTCTCCTGATCAAATGCCAACGCCCACTACTGAGGAAAAACCTTCTTTTATTAAAAAGGAAAACATATACATTAAATTAACGCAATTTTTTGAGGAGTTATTAAAGGGATATAATAAAAGATATGAAAGATGGGAAAACTCAATTTCTAATATATTAGCAATTTTAAGAAAGATGCGGAAGATTACTAAGAAAAATACTGAAGATTTAGTTGAATCTATAAATAATTTATATAAAAAAATTCAAGCTGATTTAGAATTATTTAAAGTGAAGCGAGACGAAGTAGAAAAAATAGCTGAAGTTGACATAGAGTCTATGTCTGGTGAATTTAAGAGAGTACTAGGATTATTAGAATTACAAATCAAGGAATACCAACTGAAGCGAGAAACTGATAACTTAATTCATCATATATCATCTTGATGATAACTTTTTTCAAGTATTTTTAAGAATTAAATAATTTAATCAATTTAACCGTAGAGATATGTCATCTGAAAACCATAATCAATTAAGTCCATTAATCTTAGATATTGGTAACAATAAATTCCGTTTAGGTTGGGCGGGAAATGATTTTCCAGATATTATTACTCCTAGTGTCTATATTGATAGTACTGATTATTTATTTACCTCAGATGTAATTGATGGTCTAGAGGATATCTTTATTACTGAAAAAGATGCTGAATACCATTTATTCGGACATGATGCTTTAAAATATTCAAATATTCTTAAGATCCGGGAATTTAAAAAACAGACTAACTATAATATTATGATGAAATTTTTTCATTATTATTATAAACAGTTAGAAATATCTGATGAAAATGAATTTAAACAACCTATTATTATCATAGCACCTTTTTTTATGTCTGAATTAGAAAAGACAAAATTGAAAGATATTTTTTTTAATGTTTTTGAGTTTCCCGCCTTACTTTTTCTTCCCGATAGTCAAGGCATTTTATCCACATTACAAAAAACTAGTGCAGTTATTGTTAATATGGGAGAAGTTAATACATATATCACATCATTTCTTCATGGTTTCACAAATATTATGGCAAGGGATACATTTCCAATAGCAGGGAAGGATTTGACCAACTATCTTCTTAATTTGTTGTTAAAAAGAAGAAGTGCTGAAAGGATTAAATATCTTGATAAAATGATAACAAAGGAGATTAAAGAAAAACTCTCAATATGTATCCCTGATCCAGAAGGTGAAATAAGGCGTATTAAGGATGGATTTACAAAATATAATAGTACGATTGATTTACCTGATGGTTCAAAACTAGAGATCAATTCTGAGAGATTTCAACTTATTGAACCTCTATTTGATCCTTCTTTAATTCATATTGATTACATTGGACTACCAGAAGCAATAGCTAAGATTATTAGAACATGGGCTAGAGAGGATTGGGGTGAATTATTACCTAATGTTATACTCGCAGGAGGAGGAAGTTTAATACCTGGATTAGAGAAGAGATTAAAAATTGAGATTTCTAAATATTTTTCAGAAAAATTAAGAGATCAAATAAAAGTATTAGCAGCTTCAGGGAGAGATAATATGAGCTGGGTTGGTGCGAGTGTGTTATGGATGCAAAAAAAATTAAACAAGGGATGGGAATATAATCCTAAAGCATCTGAAGAAAGACAAGAAATAGAAAGTAGTAATTAATACAACAATTAAGTTAGAGAGAGATTTTAATAGGTTATGACTGTTAGCTTAGAAGTAAAGAAGGAGTTTTTAATTAATTTCCAGAACAAGATAATTACTGCCCGTAAATTGCTATTTGCTTCAAACCATCAATGGGCTGGGAAAATACTTGATAATTTAAGTATGGAAATTGAGAAAAGTGAATGGATAGATGTTCAGAAGAAACATCAATTAATAATGATAATTTCGAATTCTTGGTGGATGTATTTAAATTCTCTTGTAAAACGAGAAGAAGGGAAAGTTAAAATCGATTTAATCAGATATATCGATGCGTATAAACGATTTTTCTCATTTTTATCTAAATTAGAAGATAATTATTTATTTGACAACTTCAGCTTTAATCTTCTTAAGCAATTTATAAAAATGGAAGATTTATCTCAAACTGGAATAACTAAATTTATTAATTCCGTTTCTGCGAAATTATTAGAAAGGGAAGAATTTCAGAAGTTAATTGAATTGCAAATATTATTAATGTTTTTGAGGAAATCGGTTACCCCTTCAGAGTATTTTAAATCAGGTTTAGAGAAATTAGGTAGAACAATATTCAATTTAGAGCCTGCAAAGAGATCTTTATTTATATACATGATATTAGAAAGTGTGTGTATTAAATATCAACTTATGGAAGATTCTGCTGAATTTGTAAGGATCATCAATAAAATATTAATTAATAGAGTTCCTGGATATCTTAAAAATGAATTTAGCACTATCAGTAGAATTTCTATTAATGAAAGAAACTTTAATACGATCTTGGTAGAACTAGAAGATTTAATATATTATTTGAACAATATCGGTAAATATTCTTGGATTATTACAATAATTAAAAATATATTCTCAAAATTACATGAATATCAATCTTATGGAGATGCGGTCACTTATATTAGGAAATTCATAAATTATTCAATTAATCGAAATCACTTTGAAATTACTTTTGAGATTTACGATTTTTTAGAAGATTTATTTATTTATCAAAGCGATCTTTCTTATGATAACCTTTTAATTGAGTTATGGGTTGAGGCCTGTAAAAAATTCGTTGATATGAAAGAGAAAAAGTTTTTATTACAATCTTTAGAAAAACTCGACAATCATTTAAAATTACCACAAACGAGTGCTCAAATATTTCATTATTTTTATACTTGTAATGTTCTCTGGCAATTTAAATCAATGTTTTTTTCCTTAGAACAACGTGATTTTTGGAGAATGATGTTCTATCGAGCACTTTTTGAGGAAAAAAATTTTAATATCACTCAGAAAATAATTCCTTATTTAGATAAAGATTTTGGAAATCTCTTAACAGATATTATATCATTATATAATGAAATAGAGCCATTAAAGTCTGAGATATATTCTTTTGATGATAGGGAACCTATTCCAGATTTAGATAGTGAAAGTTTTGCGATTAAACAAATAATTATAAGAATTAATTCAAAGGGCATAATCTCATATCGGATGATTTCTATTTATAATGAAATAATTGAGGGTACCATTACAAATGAATTTTGGAATGATACTCAGATTCTTGAGATATATAATGAACTCTTTTATGAACCCGAGAAGAGAAAATACAATTTTGATTTAACTGAATTTGGTGAATTATTATATCTATTTTTACCGAAAATAATCAGAGACTTCTTTAAATCATTTAAAATCGAGAGTTTAAATGTAATTCCTCAAATTTACTTCATATTGGATAATATGACTATCCCATTTGACTTAATATATGATAATAATTTTTTCTTGTTAAAATATTCAAGCGGGTACAAAATAGGGGAAGTTCCTTTGGGCGGTATTGCTTTTGAGCAAGAAATTTCTAAAGAACCTTCTCTTGAACCAATAAATAATGTGTTCGAAGTTTTAATAATCGATGCTATAAATTCAAAAGGACCTTTAAAATGGAATGAAAATACTAAGCAAAAAGAATTTATATTTCCTTTTTCTGCTGGCGCTAATGAATTAAATTATATATTAAGTTTTTTTAATGGTAGAACTGAAATTAAACATTTTAACGCTTTGATTGGCCCTAAATCCACTCGAGAGAATATATTATCAAATCTTACTAGTGGAACTTATCATATTATTATTTTTGTGGGAAATATCTTTTATTCTAAATTGAGTCCTAAAGATAGTTATTTTATTACAAATGATAATGAAATAGTCACATTTAATGAAATTAATAACAGTTTAAAAGAATCTAAAACTCAACCTTTGTTGTTTTTTGATGGACAAATCTTTAATATTGCAGGTCACAAATTAAGGAATGTTCCCAGAACTTTTGGAGAAATAGTATCACAATTTAATCAGGATAGAATTACTGGTATAATTGGAAGAGCTTATCCTTTATTTAACGATGAAACAAAACAAATAATATCAAATTTCTTTAAAAATTTACTCAACAATAATAGTCAGGGAGTCTCACTTCTTAAAGCTCGTCAAGAATGCATATCCCAAAAACTAGAAAAAATTGTAGAACAGCAGGTAAAAGAATCGGATGCGATGGAAGGAGTTAAAAGAATAGATTTAAGAAGTAGTTTAGCCGTATCAAGCTATTTACTTTTTGGTCAACCTTGGAGAAAATTAAAGTCTTAATTTTTTAATTATAATTAGAAGGATTTTATGAATAAAAATTAATAATATTAATTTAATTTACAATATTTATAAGAAAAATAAAAAAAGAGCGAAGTTGATATAAATTGTCAGATCCTCGCGTTCTTGAGCTAAGAATCGAAAATAAAAGACTTAAAGAACAAATAGCTGCTTTAGAAAATAAAATTTTAACTTTAGTAGGAATGTTTGACATAGAATCATCAGGGCACCCCTCTAAAAAAAACTTACTAAATGATCAATTATTAAATCTAATTAATTCTACAAAAGACCAATTGAATATAATAGCTCCAAAAATTGATGAATTTTACGCAAAAGAACTGAAAAAACTTGTTCAAAGAGGAATACCTGTTATTCTTATTACTAATGACAGAGGAGATATTCCGAAACAATATCATCCTATATATGATGATTTGAAGCTTACCGAAGGAATTAGTATGATTAATAATCCCAATGTAAGATTTCTTTTATTGTTTAATAATGAACAAGCTATTTATGCAGGAGGTTCTTTAGATAAAGAAGATTTAGCGAAATCAATCTTAATAGTCACTTCAGTAAGAGAAAAATCAAAATTAAGGAAAATTTCACAGATATTTTCTTTAATGCTGCCTACATTTATGAGAAAATAAGCTATTTTTTTTTTGTTTTCAATTCTTTTTTATATCATAGTCTAGATTTTTAAAATGGGAAAAGATAAAATAATAAATTCCGAAGTTATTACAAAGACTTTTGGACTGAATTCAGAGATCCATAATAAATTTATTAGATTCCTCAAAAATAGATCTATCTCTGAAAAGAATTACGAGAAAAATTATAAAAAATGGAAAATTGCATTCTATAAAATTTATGGTAAAAATATTTCTTCAGAACTATTTCTTAAACATACTTATTTTTTCCTATTATTAAAGATTTTATTATTTTTTAAAATAAAATCAATCAAAAATCTTAGCTCTGAAGATTTAGATAATAAAAATATTCAAAAAGAGCTGGCAAAATTTAAAATCTTTGAATTCGAATACTTTTCTTGGACATCCATAGAAAAAGAATTATGTAATAAGATATTTGATAAAATTGAAAACGCTAAATTTGCGAAGGAAGAACTTTTTAGTCATTTATATCAACAAATATTTATACCTGACATTAGGCATAAGAGAGGGGAATTCTTTACACCATTGCATCTTGTAACGAAAATGGTTGAAGATATTTATGAGTTTGGTTCAAAGATATTAGATCCTTCTTGTGGTTCTGGGAATTTTATAGTTAATATAATATTAAAGATTCTTGATTCTCAGAATTCTCTTTCTTCAAAGCTTAAAGCTATTCGTCAAGTTTTTGGGTTTGATGTAAATCCTTTAGCAATAATTACGACAAAAGTTAACATCTCCTTATTACTCTTAGAATATTTTAAAATAGAGTATTTTGATTTCCCAAAAATTAACATCTTTCTCTGTGATTCTTTATTTCCAGATTATTGTAAAAATCAATTAATGATGGATATTAATACACTATTCAATTCATTTGATTTTGTGATCGGAAATCCTCCATGGCTAACCTATAAAAATTTGTTTGATAAAGATTATCAAATACAAATCCGGGAATTATCCGATAAATTAAGAATAAAACCTTTAAGCCAATATATTACACATATCGAATTAGCAGCGGTTTTCTTTTATGCTATTCCTATAAGATTTCTGAAAAAGGGAGGAAAAATTTTTTTTGTAATGCCTAAGAGTGTATTGAATGGAGATCATTGTTATAAATTCAGAGCTTTTTCTGTTTTTAATAAAAATTTAGAAATCTGGGATTTTCCTAAAAACTATTTTTTTAATGTTAACCATATTTGTCTTAAAGCTCAATATATTGGTTCAAATAATTCAATTTTTATTTT
This sequence comes from uncultured archaeon, assembly GCA_964435435.1. Classification (GTDB taxonomy): domain Archaea; phylum Asgardarchaeota; class Lokiarchaeia; order Sigyniarchaeales; family SOKP01; genus Loki-b32. The sequence continues at coordinate 9,338 of CAYSZJ010000087.1, read as the reverse complement.
TGAAAAATATCCTATTAAAACTAAGATATTTAATGATAAATTAGAGTTACAAGAAGAAACCTACTACTCAAGTTTAAATATTGAAGAAGATGGTGCGAAATTATTATTGCCTAATGATGAATTAAAAGTTATAAACAAAATGTCAAAAAGCCCTTATAAAGATAAATTCTTCCAGGGAGCTACCTTAGTTCCTAGAACCCTTGTATTTTTTCAAATAAAAGATAGAAAGAATGGGAATATTTTAGTGCATTCTGATGCAGATGTAATCTCCAGAGCAAAAAAAAATTGGCAATATAAATTTGAAGGTAAAGAATTTGAGGAAATTTTTCATTTCAAATCATTTTTAAACATAGATCTCATTCCTTTTTATATTAAAAGTTTAAGGAATGTATTTTTACCAATTAATACCCAATTTGATTTTGATCCTTCATTCCTTGAAAAATATCCAAAAGCTCTAAGTTTTTACAAAGAGATTAATACTTTCTATCAAAATCATAAAAAGGAAACAAGTGATATAAACACTTTATTTGCAAATTTGAATTATTGGAATAAATTAAAGAAACAAGTTAATAATAAGGCTTTTCTTGTTGTGTATAACGCAAGTGGTTCAAATTTAAAATCTGCTGTAATAAATAATAAGCAACAAAGAGTTATTATTGGATCAGAAAATTATTATTATTCTACTGATTCTGAAAACGAAGCAAATTTCTTATCAGCACTTTTAAATGCACCAATTTTATCAAAAAATATTAAATTAGTAAAGAGTTCAAGGCATATCCATAAAAGGCCATTTATGTTCCCAATCCCTATCTATGACAAAAATAATGAGATGCATAAGGAATTAGCTAAAAAAGGAAAAAAATATCAAACAATCGTACAAGATCTATTTCTAAATAATCCAAAAATTAATTCTAAAAAAGTTAGAATTATCATAAATCAGAATTTAATAAAATTAGATAGTTTGGCTAAACAAGTGATTTTTGAATAAATAAAAATCCAAAACTTTATCTTTATTAAATTATATTCTTAATTGAAAAAGAGCGCAAAAAAAGAAAGCTATTGTGAAAATTAAAATTGAGTTTTGAAGATTTAGGCATTAGCGAAAGAAATACTTTCGCTTTAAAAGAATTAAATATAATCTATCCTACACCTGTCCAAAAGAAAGCGATACCCTTAATTATAGAGGGTCATCATTTGATGACTCAGGCCAAAACGGGTACTGGAAAGACCTTAGCGTTTATTCTACCCATTATTGAGCAATTAACATATGTAAATAATGAAGTTTTGATTTTAGTTCCGACTAGAGAACTTGCAAAACAGATTAACAGTGTTATCAAGGATTTAAGAAATCCAAGAGTTAAATCAATGACTATTTATGGCGGTGTGTCTATAAATAACCAAATTAATAAATTAAAGAATGGTGTCCATATTATTGTAGGAACACCTGGTAGAATTATTGACCTTTTTAAGAGAAGGGAGCTTTCCTTCAGAAATGTTCGATTCGTCGTCCTCGATGAAGGCGACAGACTTTGGGACATGGGGTTTGCCCCAGATGTGAAATACATTTTAAGCAAGATTCAAACAGGATACCAATTTATGCTATTCTCAGCAACATTGGATTCCGATATGAGAAAATTGGTCCAAAAATATACGCAGAATAAATTTGAATTTTTAAATTTAAGTCGCGATAGTTTGACTGTTGGGAACACACGGCAATTTTATTATTTAATTGATCAGTATCAAGAAAAATTCAGAACTTTTACAAAAATTTTAAGGTTTGAAGCCCCAGAACATGCGTTAGTGTTTGTAAATACGAGAAAAACTGCATCATGGCTGCATAAAAGATTAATATCTCAAAGAAATTTAAAATTTAAAGTAGGGATTATTTCAGGCAACTTAACACAATTTCAAAGAGAAAAAATATTAAATGCCTTTAGGACACATAAAATTAATTTACTTATAGCTACTGATGTAGCAGCTAGGGGTCTTGATATAGAAAATATCTCTCATGTTATAAATTATGACGTACCAAAATTTCCTGATAATTATGTACATCGAATAGGGCGAACATCACGGATGAATAAAAAAGGTGTTGCTATTACGTTATGTTTAAAAGATGAATATGAATATCTATGCCATATTGAAGGTTTAATAGATAAAGAAATCAAATTAAAAACGTTATATAGAAAAAAAGATCCTAAGTATCACAATCCCTTTTATTAACAAATAATCTTTACGTGAATTTTTCTTTCCAAATTTCTAATTCAGCCAAAAATTCTTCTTTTATCTCATCTTCTAATAGTTCTTTTATAGATCTCAGTTTACTTATCCATTGTCTTATAACATTTACAGCTACTGCTCCATGAGATTGCAGCAAAATATCAGCAACTTTCTGTAATTCATTGCTTAATTCATTACCCTTGAGAGTGTGGGCATTCTGAATTAAACTACTAAATTTATCTTTCAAGGTTCCTCCATTTCCACTTCCAGTTTCTTCACTATTGCCTTCTACCATGTCAAAAGAGGGACTGAAATCTAAAGTAATTTCACTATCTTCAGCAGAATACTTTTCTTTCCATTTTTGAAATTCTAATTCAAAATCGTCTTTAATCTCGCTTTCTAGTGGGCCTCTAATCATTCGAAATTTACTTATCCAATCTTTTATTCCTTTGAGTGACATAGAATAACCCTCAATTTCCAAAATAATGTCAACAATGTTTTGTAATTTTTTACTAATTTCAGTACCGCTTAATTCCCCTAGCTTTGCTTGAATTTCATTAAACAATTCTTTCATTTCTGTTTCAGGATCAGTTTTTCCTTCATCGTCGGTTGATAAAGATTCTTCTTCAGCTGGAAATTGTGATTGGGCTAATCCAGGACTTATATATCCTTCTTCCAAAATTGAAGCAGTACTTTCTTGTCTTGATGTGCTCTGTGAATCCTCATACATTTTAGCGGATTCTTCTTGTATTGGTAGGGCTGAGGACGATGTTTGTTTTAATATACCTGCTTTCCAATGTAGAAGATCTTCTTTAATTTTTTCTTTAAATGGAGCCTCTAGTGTTTTATCAACTGTTTGTAAAGTATTCTTCCATTCAATAATATTTGAATAGCCTTGTAATTTTAACACTACTTCAATAAAATTATCAATTTGTTCACCAATTTCCACTCCTTTAAGCTCATCAACCTTTTCAATAAGAATTTCAAATAAGTTATTGATTTTCTCTGGTTCGAGTGGTTCAATTTCAATCTCATCTGGTATTATCTCTTCCTCTAATTCTCCTTTTTCTTCTTCAAGAATAGGTGGTCTAAATTCTGGAGGATATTCTAAGTCTAAAGTAGAGAACTCTTTATTTAATTTATTAAGTTCTTTAATAATATAATCTTTCATCTCATCGTCTAATGGATAATAAAGTTTTTCTAGTTTACCAGTTAATAATTTTAGCTCAAGAATATTAAGAGAGATTCCATCTTTTTCAAAAGCAACATTTAATAACCTTTTTAGTCTCTTACTAATTTTTCTTCCAGTATAATCATTAATGTTTTCGATAATATCATTAAAACCTTTATTGATTTCAATCTCCTTAGGTAACTGTGCTTTATTACTAATTTCTACAACCAAAGGTTTTATTATTTCAATTAAAGGTTTATAAGTAGAAAAAAAGCCGCTAATTTCAAACGTTGGTTTATTACTAGTTTTTTGACAAACTCCAAAAATTAAATATAAATTATCACCTATAATAGCAATTATATTATTGTTTTTAAGCTGAAGATACTCAATATTCAGCTTCTTAGTGAATGCAAGTGCATGTTTGTTATCATGAGATTCTGATGAAATTAACTTTACGTTTAATCCCGTAGTGTGAATCCTTTCTCCATTGATCTTTTCCAATGAAGATTTTTTTTCAGATAATTTCCCTTTTAGCTCATCAACTAATTCCTTTTCCGGCTTTTCTTCTATTTTCTTAATTTTAACGTAGTCTTTTTTCCATTTTTCAATAGCTTCTAAAAGTAAATATTGAATATTTGAATTTAGATGCTTCCTGATAACTAAAAGCCTATTTAACCAACCTTGTATACTTTCAATAACAATAGATTCTGGATTAATCTCTGATATCAATGCTAAAATGTCAGTAATATCATGGCTTAATTCAAATCCTTTAAGTTCTCCTACCTTTTTAGCTGTAAGAGCAAATTTATCTACGATTTCTTTTTTTTGCTTTTTAGTAATTGATAATCTTGAGCCTGGGGTTTTTTTTGATGTGGGTTTTTTAGTTGTAGAGCTTTGGGTTTTTTGCTTTACACTAAGATCATCCGAATAATCTAAATCAAATTTCTCTAATGGAATAAAATATTCGATATCAGGAACGATAATAATTAAATCTTTTGTACATTTGTCTAAAAGTACGGAAATTATTTCCTTTATCTTTTCAGAACTGTTAATACTCCAGAATTTTTCTAATGAAACCTTATTTGCACTAATATAATTTGTAAGGATATTATATAATGAGTTTTCAATAGCTTGAATTTTATCATAAGGGAGAGAACCAGCACCTAGAGATATTTCTTGTACTCTTTTATCAATTGACTCACCCAATTTCCTTATAAATGTTTTGAAGGCCTCAACTTGAGTGGGTGTATCAGGAGTCCCCATTTCTTTAACAATATTTCTAAATTGAGAAAACATATTAGCAACTATTTCTTCTGATTCGGAAATTTTTTGCTTGACCAAATTGATAAGTTTATTGAAATCTCGGGTATCAACTGCAGATTGCAAATTAAGAGAGGAAATCAATCCTATAACATCATTTAGTATTAAATGAGCAAATTTTTTTACATTTTCTTCAACTTCAGATAAGATTTCAGTCGTTTGACTATAATCAGCCTGTGAACCAATACCATTAATTAAACCTTGACTAATTACCTCAAGATCTTTGTATAAATTATCCTGAAATCTCTCTAGTTCAGGGTTTCTTTTTGTCTCTTCAATATTCTTATCTTCAGAAATATTATCTAATTCGATAATACCATTCAATACTGCTGCGAATGGTGGAATAATTATATAATGAGGTATCGATTCTGAATATTTTGGAGTGATAAGTAAAACTAATTTTTTTTCAATCAACTCATTGAGGATCTCTTTAACTTCTTCTTTGGAAAAATCTGGTATAATTTTATGAATTTCACTAAAAGTATATGGGATATTCCCTAATCCCTCAAGATAAATTTTTATTGCTTCCTGAGAAAGGTTAAAGGATTTTAAAAGATCTTTCAATTTCAAAACTAAAATTTTCTACTTGAAGTATTGAATATAATTTTCTAATTATAACATGAAAGAACTTACTTTTTAATATTCTGAAAAAGAAAGACTAAAGGAATTATACATTAATTTCTCTTAATTAAACATCATAAAAAGGAATTTCAATATTCTAATATTGTATAAGTGGAATTGAATTTGTATTTTTAGTAAATGACTTATAAAAAAAGGAAAATATAAATAACCTAAGTTTATCACTCACTTATAAAAAGTTTCTTCGAAAATACTATTAAAGATTTGCGGGAAAATTTGGGTCGAGGATAAAGTTAAAGGAGAGTATTCAAAAGGAAGCAACTTTATTATCATGATTCCAGAAGCTATTAATTACTAATTTTGAGATAAGAAGATATTAATAATAAATCTCTTTTCTTCTAATATCTTGAAAAGTTATTTTAAAGGAATCTTATATGGTATTGGATCGGTTATCTTAATAGGGATCCAGCCAATAATTGCGAATTCAAGACCCTCTGAAATTGATGCCTTTTTCTTTGCAATGATGACGGTAATTTATGAAGCAATAATATTTTTTCCTCTATTTCTAATAGAACGAAATCGATTGAAAAGAAGTAAAAGAACAGAATCTAATAAACATGAAGAAAATCAAACACTTTTAAACGGATGGAAAAAACATAAGAAATTATTAATTTATCTAGGTATAAATTTTGCAATTGCTCAAATTTTATTTTATGTTTCTTTTCAATTAGCAGGAGCCATAAATGCTTCTCTTGCCCAAAAAACAACAATAATATTCGGTTTATTCTTTGGATTTCTAATTAATCATGAAAAAATATCAGTAACACAAATAGTATTTTCGATTATTCTGTTATTTGGGCTTGTATTAGCTGTGACTCAAGGATCTTTTAATTTACTTGAATTTAATATTGGAGTTTTAGTTATGATAGCAACTACATGTCTATGGATGATTGCTCATTCTTTTACAAAACCAATTTTAGGGAATAATGAATTATCATCTATTCAAGTGGTATTTATAAGAAATTTATTAAATGGAATTGTGTTAATCTCGACCTATTTTATATTTTTCCCTATAGAGAATATTACTCTTTTAAATTCCCCAATTAATCATACATTTTTCATCCTAATGGGCATTACCTATAGTTTTGATTTATTTTGCTGGTATAAGGCTCTTGCATATATAGATGTCTCAACTGCTTCAATAATTATTGCTCCTTCACCAATTATTACTGCTATATTTGCTATGATAATATTAGGCGAGACTTTTACAATTTTTCATCTGATTGGAACAATTATAATCATTCTTTCAATTATAATTATTGTGAGGATAAAAAAAGAATGATTGATAAAAATGACTAGAAATCTAAAAAAATATTAATGTAAGTTGTGTTTTTACATATAATAATAAATGAAGTATCCAAAAATCTCTTATTAATCTCATTAATGGCACATTAAAAAGCAAGGTTTCCAATGTCAGTAAGATACAAAAATAAGAACTTTCAAATGGAACAGAATTATATTAAATTCTTCGATAGAAAAGTAACTACACTTCGTATTAATCATAAAAAAATTCATGATATTAAAGAAATCATCGACCTTGATAAACTAGAAATGTTAGAGGTTTTAGATTTATCTCACAATCAAATTAGCGAAATAAGGGGATTCGAAAATTTAACTGAGTTAAAAGCTCTTAACCTTCAAAACAATTCAATAACAAAAATAAAAGGTCTTAGATCTTTAACAAATATGCAGGTTTTAAATCTAAATAACAATATGATACATAAGATAGAAGGTTTGGATACAAATATTAACTTAAAAATATTAAAATTACAGAATAACGTCATATATGAAATAGGGGGATTAAGCAACTTACCCATTTTAAATGAATTGCTCTTAAATGAAAATAAAATTATATCAATTGACAGTTTAGATTATTTAACTAATTTAGAAATGTTGAATTTATCAAGAAATTCAATTAAAAAAATTCAGGGCTTAGAAAAGCTCTTAAGTTTAAAATTGTTAAATCTTTCCTATAATAAATTGAACCAAATTGAAGGATTAGATACTTTAGAAAATTTACAATTTCTTAATCTTACAGCAAATAAGATTACTAAGATTTCAGGGTTATCTCATTTAAATAATTTAAATCAATTAGGTTTATTTGAGAATCCTATTGATAAAGATCTTAAGAAAAAGTTTGGTTCTCGTTATTATAATCAAAAAGTACAAGAGATTGTCAATTATTCTAGGAAAAAAGAAGAAAAGGAAAGAGAAGTAATTGCATATATTAAGAAATTAGCTTCAATTTATGAAGAACTATCATTTGAGGATATCCAATCAAAAATTGAGATTGATTTAAAAGATCTCAGAACTTTACTCGAAGACATGATTTTCAAGAAACAAATTAATGCACAAATAGAAAAAGATAAAACAATTTTTCTGAAGGAGAGAATCCAAACCTTAGATAAAAGTCTTACTCCTCTGAAGAAATATACAAAAGAAATTGATTTTGATAAAAAGAAAGGTTTGAGAGTCTTTCTAAGTTATTCTACACTAGACTCTCCATATTTTCAAATCCCTGAGATAGCTAAATCATTAGAAATTTATCCTGAGATTGATGAAATCTTTTATTGGGAGGAAAATAGTGGAGAGAATATAGTTGAGTATATGGAAAAAACTCTTAAGAAATGTAATGTATTTGTATTTTTTTGCTCTGAAAATAGCATTAAATCTCAGGCTGTTACAGATGAATGGCAAGCAGCGTTTCAATTAAGAAAAAAAAAATTACTTAAAATCGTTCCTGTATATGAAGATGAGAAATTTATACCTGCTCTTTTAACCCCATTATTGAATACCCAGTTTTCTAAAAATAATTTTACTGATTTTGTTAATAAGCTATATCAAGAAATTTTGAGAGAATAATCCTAGTTTTTTATTTTTAAAGTCTAGCAGAAATATAATATTAACTATGGGAGTCAAAATTTTAATAATTCACTGTTCTATTGCATTAAAAGAATTCTTGCTTTTTTTTACGTCTAAAATAGATTATTACAATGGCTATGGCAATCGCACCTACAGAAACAATAGGAATTACTATATAAAATGAGATTATTGGATCAAGACCATCATTTCCTCCTCCATTTTCTTGGCCTGTTTTTGTCCATGTGACAATCATCGTACTCCATACATGATATTTTGCATAATAACCATGACAAACATATTCATAACTAGTTTTTGTTTCATTTATAACGGGTGTAGTACAATTTGCACTAGGACCCCATCCAGTTTCAAAAACGTTATATCCAGTTATTTCCCAGTATATTGCACGTTCATTTGTATCAACTTGAAATTGCCAAACTATTGTAACACTTGTACCAAATTGTATATTAATCCAATCTCCACTATTAATCTCAAGAGTCCCATCTTTTATCTCATCGTCATCGGCTACAGCTTGATGTATATATACTTGGGTAAATATTATTGCAGAAATAAATAAAAGAATTATTTTTGTTCGTATACCTTTTTTATTTATTAAGTTAACCATTTTCATCAAGTTAGAATTTCATTTTTTTGAATTTTTGTTTTTTAAACTTAAATGGAATCTAAAAACTATAATGATCACACATATTGAAGATATAATGATAACAAGATATGGAGGGAATCCTGGGACAGGAGGTCCTCCATTACCATTTCCATCACCATTTTCCTCACCATCACCATTTCCATCAACGATTTCGATTCTGTCATCATCCCAAGTAATAATAGCTCCTTCTGCTCCATCACTCACAATCTGAGGCACCAATTGATTACTATTTTCCGTGCAGATTGCTTTACCATTCGTAGCCCATTGGACAGCACCATTAGAATTAATTTTTTGAGCGTAAATATCATAATATATATCTCTACTATCCTGCCAAGTAATAATTGAGCCATTCACTCCATCACTCACAATTTGGGGAGATACTTGACCACCACTTGCTGTACAGATTGCTTTACCGTTCGTAACCCATTGGATATCACCGCTAGAATCAATTCTTTGGGCATAGAT
>CAYSZJ010000086.1:0-17782 GCA_964435435.1 uncultured archaeon | reverse complement strand
CTGAAATATCTGTGTAAATATTCACACCTTTTATTAATTCTTCATGTTTTTCCATTAATTCATCATAGTAATTTGAAACAATATACAGAGAATCTTTTGGAAATCTGTTTATGTAACCCCTCAAATGCCAAACTCTTCTTGGATTGGCACCTATAAAGGCGAGAGTTTTTGGATAGAATAATTTCTCGAAAAAGTCGATTTGATTCAATATACCACCTTAAAAACACCAAATATATTATTCACTTTACAGAATAAATATAATTAAAAAAAGTGGTAGTATCATCAAATAATTTTGGATTTTCCAATCTTAAAAAGATAAGTGTATATGACTTAATCCTCTTTTTTTCCAATACAAAATAGAATTGAAGCACTGGTTATACCATGGTTTTTTATACTCTGCTTGATAGTTTCAGCTCTTTCTCTGAATACGGAGTATTCTTTATGTTCTTTTATTAGTTCTAAATTCTTATCAATCCCTTCTAGTGTAGAATTAATTATGTCAGGATTTTTTGGATCTTCGCAGTCATACTTTTCTTCACATTTAAGACATTTAACATATCTAGTTGATTCAAGAATTTCCAAATCTTTCAGTTCTATTTGAGAAAGAATATTCAATATTTCATCCCTCGTATATACTTCTCGATGATAAATTCCTAACATTCTTTCAATTTCAGCTCCAAATTCGTGAGCTGCTGTATCACATTTCTGAGCTTCTGTTTGATTACCATAACAAAACATCTCTTGTATTATAAAATAGCCACCTTTCTTAAGGATACGCTTCATTTCAGATAATGTTTTATTCAAATTCTGCATATGGTGCAATGAATATGCTATATTAACTAGATCAAATGTTTTATCAGGATATTCGAGCTTTTCTCCTTTCATCATTTTTATTGTAATTGGTTTATCCTTCAATCTTAATCGTGCTTTTTTTATTTCCTTTTCATCAATATCAATCCCAATTACTGAGTCATAATCTTTCAAAAAATTGATTAGAAATAGAATAGAATCTCCATCTCCAGTACCAATATCTAAGATCTTACCTCCAGATATTAGTTTCAATTTTTCAGCTATTTCAATTGCTCCAGAACTTGCTAGGTTTGGTGGTATTTTGTCCATCATCGATTCACCGAAGATGCTATGCTCTTTTTCTATTTAGTTAAATTAGTACCATTTTTGATACTATAAATATTTTGTATTATTATTAAATTTAAGTTTACTAGATGATTGGTGTATAAGAATTAGAATATTAGTTTAATAAAATATAAAAGAATCCGAGGAAAATGGTTTAAAGATTCTCCCAAAAGGCAATCTCATCACCATCGATAGGAATTTGGATTTTTGATAAGTTCGTGATACGGTTAACCTCTACTTTCTCATTCGTCTCTTCTTGTGCTTTGGTGTTTTTCACGGATTCGTGTAGTAAAGTTAATTAATTAATTAAAAAATAATTAGATTTTAGGATTTTTTTGATTTTGGCACGAATCTAAGAGCAAAAGATATCCTTTTTTAATGAAACTATATCCAGGTGATATGGCGAAAAAATCAAAAAGAATGTATAATTATTTAATGCGTTATAACTAGCAAAAATAGTTTTTATATATCAACTTTTAAGAGTCTATGTATCGAAAATCTTGGAATACTGAAAGGTGAAATAAAATATCTGTTAAAAACATTCCATTCACGAGAGAAAATATACCGTTTGAACGACTTTTTAATCCACGTGCGATATTAATAATTGGTGTCTCAAAATTAAATCCATTTGGAGCAACTCAATATGTTTATGCATTGAAGTCTGCTCAATTTCCGAATCCAATTTACCTTGTAAACCCGAAATATACTGGTGAGGATTTACTGGGATATAAGTTATATGATTCTGTGTCTTCCATACCAGACGAAACACCAGTTGATCTTGCAATAATAGCTGTACCTGCACAAATAACTCCTTCAATTATTGAAGAAATAGGTAAAAAAGGAATTCCATTTGCACACATGTTTAGTAGTGGATTTTCTGAATTAGATTCTGAATTTGATAAAAAAGGTAAAAGACTAGAGGAGAAACTAATCAGAATTGCTTCAAAATATGGGATTCGTATCCTCGGTCCCAATTGCATGGGCGTGATCGCACCAAAATCAAGACTTACTTTTTTAATGTCAATGAGGTCAATACAAAAAGCCAATGCTGAAAATAAAGAAAATGATTCTGAAAATTTTGAAGGTTTAGAAGATCTTGGAGAATTAACAAATGCTGGACAAGTAGCTTTTATATCACAGAGTGGTGGGATTGCATTCACCCATGGAATGCTTTCACAGTCATTAGGTTATAGTTTTTCAAAAGTGGTTTCCCTTGGTAATCAAATTGATTTGGATTTAATTGATTTTCTTCGGTATTTTAAAGATGATCTGGAAACAAAAGTAATAGCAATGTATATTGAAAATATTAAAAGAGACGGGAACGAGTTTGTTCGATTGCTAAAAGAGACAACTGCAAAGAAACCTGTAATTATATGGAAAGGTGGCATATTTCAAACTGGTCATCAAGCAGTTATGAGTCATACGGGGGGATTAGCAGGTAATTATAAAATATGGGAATCAATGGCAAGTCAAACTGGGGTAATTCTAGTAAATAATTTTTTGGAGTTAACAGATATGGTGCAAACATGTCTTACTTATCCATTTCCACATACTTTAGGAACGGCTGTACTATCAATGAGTGGAGGTACAGCGGTGGAAAGTACTGACGAAGTTGAACGGAATGGTTTAATTATGCCTCTTTTATCGCAAGAATTGACACAAAAAATCAACCAATTTATCCCAGAAATTAACTCTAATTTAAAAAATCCATTAGAGTTTGGGGGAAAGAACAGTTTGGAACATACTGTTAAAATAATTAGGATGTTGGCAGAGGAATCCCAATTTTCTTCCATAATTATGGCAAGTTCTCCAGAATATCTTATTTTTCGAAGAGGAAATAGCTTGGACGATTATATTAAAGAAATTTCTAATGCTTTACCTCCTAATTCGGGTAAATTATTAATGTGTGTTTCCAGCAGTATAAATATGTTTGAGCAAGGGATAAAAATGAACCTTGAATTTCGTTCTAGATCTCTATCCAATGGATTTGTAGCATATCGATCTACAGCAGCAGCAGCAAAATCTTGTTATCGCTGGTGGAAATACGGAAAGTATTTAGAAAAAAGGTAGTTTCCTTCATAGCTTTCATTTCTAACTCCCACTGAAATTGGAATGAAAAGGTAAATTCAGAGTCTGATTTCGATGAAAATTTAGTGGAAAATTTACTTGACCTCCAGCTGAACCACGAATAAGATATTCTAAAAAATCGAATTATATTTGAAAAAGAGCTTGTCTATGCTCTAAATTTTTATACAACGATAAATTAAGTAAATTTGATTAAAAATGTCAACAAGTGATAAAGAAAATCTGGATTATAAATTTAAAAGAGATACCGAAATTTTGACTGGAGCAAAACCAGGTACTAAAATGCCAGAAGAATTAGTAGGAATAATAAAAATTGCTACTGGGGACGACAATGTTGATTTTTTAAAAGCCATTTCTATGGTTAAAACTCCATTAAAAATTGTTCGAATAATGCCCCCTCGTCGAAAATAAATGTCATTTTCCCCATAAATAATAAAACAACATATCATCAAGGTAAAAATGATGTCTAACGAATCTTATGTAAAATTAAGAGAGTATATAAATAAAAACTCAATTGGTTTTCCTGAAACCTCATCTGGTGTCGGATTAAAAATATTGAAAAGGCTTTTCTCAGCAGAAGATGCGGAAATTGTTTTAAAATTGAAACCTTCTCGAGAAAGGGAAACTGCAGATCAAATAGCGAAGCGAACCAGCTTAGATAAAAATACAGTCGAGAACGAATTGGAATCTTTATCTAAAAAAGGACTACTTTTTCGCATCCGACGAGGTAACACAACCATCTATAATTTAGCACCGTTTATGATTGGACTATATGAATATTCGGTACAAAAAATAGATGAGGATCTTGCTCAATTATATCGAGAATATTTTGATACAAAATATATTTTTGAACTAGCGAAATTTAATATGCCGGGCTTTAAGGTTATCCCAATCGAAGAAACTTTAGAAATTGATACAGTGCTTTTACCTTATCAAAAACTTAAGAAGAGCATAAAAGATGCTAGAATAATCTCTGTTGCAGAGTGTATCTGTAGAAAAGAAACTAGGCTCATTCAAAGTAGCTGTAATAAAGAATATCCCACGGAAAATTGTCTAAGTTTTGGTGCTGCTGCTGAGTATTATATTGAAAACGGTATAGGGCGAGAAATTACTGCTGATGAAGCAATAAAAATTATCGATGAAGCCGATGAAGCGGGATTAGTTCACGCAGGAGCTAATAAAACGCATTTATCCAATATTTGCAATTGTTGTCCATGCTGTTGTGGTTTAATGAGAGGTATAACCCAATTCGGCCTTGATAAACATAAGTTCATGAATGCAATATTCGAATCAATTATTGATAAAAGTCTATGTATTGCTTGTAATGCTTGCGTTAATAGATGTCCTGTTGATGCAATTTCTATGGAAGAAAATTTTGCTATAGTTGATAGGAATAAATGCCTCGGTTGTGGTTTATGTCATAGATCTTGCCCCGAAGAAGCAATAATATTACAATTAAGGGAAGATAGGATGGAACCCTTCTCAAGTTTCAAAATCTAAGCTTAAAATATCATGTCTTAATTTTATTAAATTTTCTTTTACTAGTAAGGTAAATTCAGAGTCTGATTTTCATGGAAATTCCTTTGAAAAAACCAAATAAAATCAGGAATATGTTAAAAATGAATATATTAGTTATTTGCACCCATTTTGGTATAAATTGAAACAATATCACCATCTTCAATTATATGGTTTAAATTAGCAATTTTTTGACCTGGATGTCTTGCAGAGTTCCCCCATATTAGCGAAAACCGAAAATCTTTTACAAATCTTTTATGTATCTTACGACAAAGAGTTTTCATGGTATCCCCTTTATGAAGAATTATTGGTTCATCCATATCTGCTTCTTTTTTAGGAGGTTTTAAATACACTCGAATTAAATTCAATTCTTGGAAAATACGATGGCGGAGTGCATTTATATTTTCTTGATTTTTTGCTGATATCATGACCCAATGATTGTGCCCAATAGATTCAGTGATTTCTTCTGGTGAGAGTGTATTCTTCATCAAATCTACTTTATTTATGACAACAAATTCTTTTGTATAAACCCGATTTCCCATTATAAAATCAATCAATTGATCTGGTGTAGTATTTGGTTCATTAAAATGTACACCTGCATTACGCAGACCTAATTCGTTCAGTAAAGCCTTGACCTCATCTTTATCCATTAATTGAGGCCCTTTTGAGGTGTAGTGAATCCCACCTCGAGTTTGTTCTTTAATAGAAATCCTTGATGGTCGACTATTTAAACGGATCCCCGCATTATGAAGTTCGTTTCTAATTTTTTTTAAATCTTGAAAATTGATGGTTCCGTCTTCTCGAAAACAAATAATTATTAGAATTAATTCAGCGGATCGAACCGCACCTAAGACTTCCTTCCCTTTACCTTTTCCTGTGGCAGCCCCTAATATAATACCGGGTAAATCTATTAGCTGAATTTTAGCATCTTCAATATTCATCATACCCGGAATGGCGGTTATTGTAGTAAAATCGTAAGCTGCTACTTTTAAATGAGTATCACCTTCTGTTAATAAGTTAAGTAATGAAGATTTGCCAACGGAGGGAAATCCAATAAAAGCTATTTGTGCATCACCCGATTTTTTTATCCCAAATCCCCCACCACCTCCTTTTTTAGAACTCACAATTTGAATCAAGCTTTCTCTGAGTTTGGCTAATTGTGCTTTAATGAAATTTATGCTTTTTTGTGTAGCTTTGTTTACCTTGGTGGAAGCCAATCGTTCTTCTAGTTCTTTTATTCGATCTTCAACTTTTTCACTCATTCCATGTATATAAAACTATTATAATCAAAAAATTTTTCTAAAATATTAAACCATGGCACCTCATGTGAAATCTATAAAAGAAAATTCCAGTTTTATAAAAGAATTTCCATTTAGAAAAAAAAGGAGAAAAAAAAGGGGATACTGGATATAATAAAATTAAAGTGCATACCGATGTTTCAAAAGTAGATGATATAGAAAAATTAGCACAAAAAACAATTGACAGGTATTGGGAAGTCCATCTGTTATTTAATAATGCAGGAGTCGTATTATTAAATAGGTTCACTTGGGAAAACACATTATCTGATTGGGAATGGATAATGGGCGTTAACTTGTGGGGTGTTATTCATGGAGTTCGAATATTTGTGCCAATTATGCTAAAACAAGATAATGAATGCTATATTATCAATACATCCTCTTTGGCAGGTTTACTAATCACTCCTTTTCAAGGTGTTTATAATGTGACAAAACATGGGGTAATAGCACTTTCTGAGACGTTATCCTATGAATTGAAGGAAATAAATTCTAAAATTAGAGTATCAGTATTCTGTCCTGGAGGAGTATTTTCGAATATTGAGACTAGTGAAAGAAATCGTCCAATAGAATTAAGAAATCCTGAACCTGAGCTCGATTTTGAGTCTCGAAAAGAGAAAATACTTTCAGTTTATCCTGAATTTAAATCAAAAATCACTCGGATTGGTCAAGTTATTTCTTCTTCATTTATTTCACCTGAAAATGCTGGTGATATCGTATTCGAAGGAATCAAAAATAACACATTTTACATTCTAACTGATACGGATCTTTTTTGGGAGAATATGATTAAAGAAAGAATGAATGGAATATTCCAGGCTTTCAACAAAAGCTAACATTTAAGAGCATTTATGAAATGAGAAAATATCCTTATTATTTGTTATGTCCCGCTAGGGTTTATCCTATTAATGGTTATACAGAATTTCAGTTCCGGAATCGCATCTTTTGTTTTATGTATCATTGCCTTTGTTTCTGTTATAAAGTTGTTAAACTTAATCATTCTAGAATATAATAAAATGTTATTGATTAGGATTTCAAGTGTTTTTTGAGAACCGGGGATGTAGAGATTAAAGCGATTCCAAATATGAGGAACGTTATTGACAATGGTAAAAACTCGTTACCGACAAATAGCATAATAAAGATCGAAATTAACACAGAGATGATGCCCTCTACAAATGTTATGATATAAATAACTCTTTGTTCCATAAAAAAAGGTTAAGGTACCATAGTTTTTTATATTCTGATTGATGATTTCAGCTCTTTCTCTGAATTCCGAGTATTCTTTATGTTCTTTTGTTAGTTCTAACTTCTTATCAATCCCTTTGAGGGTAGAATTTAAAATTCCGTAATAAATGGATTATAAGAGATAGATATTAATATAAGAATAAATTCACTTGATTCAAAAAAATAATTAATAAAAGTGAAAATACCATGGAAAAATCGAATTTTACTCGGCAATTTGAAGATTTTGGCATTAAGATGTATGTTCTGGCGATACTTTCTATAATAAGTATTTTTACCGGAGGAGTTATCCAATTGGTAATGTTTATTATTATGCTTTTATCGCTTAGGGACATCAAAGACGCAAATTTAGAATTACAAAACGAAGAGCTAGAGAAGTTTCGAAAATATATCATATATGCGGTAATCGTTGGGATTGTTGGAGCTATGATAATTATCGTTATTGCCGTTATCGTAGCATTTCTTTTTATTTCAGCACTCCCTGGATTTACATTTAGCGATCCAATTACAGTATCGGAATTTCAACAAATAGCGCCATTAATTCAGATTCTTTTGTTAGTTCTATTGGGAGGATTTCCCATAGGGGCTGTTGCTTTAGGACTTCTTATGATTGCATATAAGAATTTCCAGATGTTCTTAGAAAAGAATTCTGGATTATTCCCAAATACTGTTGCCACAAAAACTATAGAAGGTTCTGGTAAAATAAAAAAGTCGTATCTGTATGAGCTTATTTCACTTATAATTGGAGCAGTCTTAGTTCTGATTGCGATTTTTATATTTCCTCAAATCGAAACATTGATTATTGATTACATTGAAGGAACTGAACCCTCAGCGGAATTAGTTGGAGGTATTATAGCTGCTTTTGCCATACCGGGTACTGCGATAGCAATTCTTGGAATAATAAGCTTCATTTTAATGATTCTTGGCTACTTCAAGCTCTCAGAATTAAAACACCTTTAATTTTAAAATATCTTTTTTTTTTCTTTTCATATAATTCAGAGTTAGATTTCAATGAAAATTTAGTGAAACATAGTGGATAGCTAACAAGAATTCTTCTTAAGCAAGTGAAATTTTTATAACTCTCGAAAATAGTCAGGTCGACGCAGGTTTGGGTTTTTAATGACAGTTTCAACACTTTTAAGAAATTGTTTTTTATCTCTACTTAACTTTCCCTTCAAACTTAGATAATTTGAAGCACAATTTGTGTTAAATATACACTTCTACAAATCATCGGATGTTTATTCAATCATCGCGTATAAGCTTATTACAAATAAGAGAAGAATTAATAATAAATGGTTATTTACAAGTAGTAAGGTATTGATATGGAAGATGAAAATAATCTGTGGATAAAAAGAATTTATGAAAAATGCAGCGGATGCAGAAGATGTGAGATTGCCTGTTCCTTACATCACGAAGGGAAAATTTGGCCGGAAGCTTCAAGGGTTAGAGTTTTCATGTTTGTTCCAGGAGTTGAAATACCTCATCTTTGTTTTCAATGTAATGATTACCCTTGTGTTGAGGCATGTCCCGAGGAAGCTCTATCAGTAGATGATCATACAGGAGCCGTAATCACTGACAAATCGAAATGTACCGCATGTGAAACATGTATTAATGCCTGTCCTGGAAGAGTACCACATCTCCATCCTCAAGATGATTATATTGTGATTTGCGATTTATGTGGTGGAAAACCGAAATGTACAGCTAGTTGTCAGGAGGGTAAGTGGGATTCTTTGATTCTCTTAGGGAGTCAAGATGTAGAAACGGAAAAAGTACCAGCAAAAACCCCTAAGAAACTCGCATATGAAACTGCAAGAAAAATATTGGGTGAAAAAGCAACTGAAGAGGTGTATGAATGGTGAATGGATATGCGGGAAAATTTCTGGAGATAAATCTGACAAATAAGAAAATTGAAGAAATTACATTTTCAGATAAAATTCTTCAGGATCACATGGGAGGAAGGGGTTTAGGAGTAAAGATATTGTGGGATAGGCTTGGAAATAAGTGGGAGACGATTGACCCTCTAGGTCCCGAAAACATTTTACTCATGCTTACTGGCCCTTTTACAGGATATTTTCTTGGTGCTAGAATTTGCGTAACTGGAAAATCCCCTCAGGGTAATGGAATTATAGGTTCCACAGTCGCGGGAGAGTTTGGTGTGGAATTAAAATGTGCAGGCTATGACGGAATAATTTTTACAGGAAAGGCTGAAAAACCGAGTTACGTATTTATTTGTGATAATAACATAGAGATTAAAGATGCTTCACATATATGGGGAAAAACTAGCAGAGAATCTATGCGTTATCTCATAAAGGATTCAATTAATGATATCAAAAAGATTCATCCTAATTATGGGGAGTTTAAGGAACCTTCGGTTCTTAATATAGGTCCTGCTGGAGAAAACAAATCCAGAGTAGCAGCCGTAATAGCAAAATATACACATGCTGCTGGTTACGGAGGATATGGTGGTGTAATGGGATCTAAAAACTTGAAAGCTGTGGTTGTAAAAGGTTTTGGTCCCTTACCAGATGTGTTTGATCAGGATAAAATACTCGAGCTTTCGCAAGAATTTTCAGATAATTGTTTTATGATAGAATTTTTTAGACGTTGGGGTACAGGATCGGGAGGATACACATTTGGTGCTGATTCAAGTTCAGAACCAGTTAAAAATTGGCAGGAAGAATGGCATAATGAGGAAAGTTATAAAGGTGAAGAATTCGACAAATTTTGGGTAAAAAAATACTGGGGAGATTTCGGTTGTCCTGTTACATGCTTAAAGTTGGCAGTGTTAAGAGATGGAAAATATGCAGGAGCAATCTGTGATAATCCTGATTACGAGCTTGAGGCGTTCCTGGGTCCAAATTTGGGTATTTTTTCACCAGAACAGAACATTTATCTATCTTATATAGTAGAAGAATTAGGATTTTGTGGTATTCAAGGCGGTGCAATTTTGGGTTTTACTGGGGAATTATATCAAAGAGGTATCATTTCAAAAGAAGATTTAGGAGGAATTAATCTTGAATGGGGAAATATTGATGCATTTGTAAAGTTAGCCAGAAAAATTGCTTTTAGAGAAGGTATTGGGAATATATTAGCAGAAGGTATATATCGGGCGGCTTTGAAACTTGAAGAAATGAAAAAAACAGAAGTTCTCAAATATGCAATTCATCTTAAAGGTATGGCAATCGGAGCTCACGGTCTTAGAAGTGGTAAGGACATGGTTACAACAACTTCAATTGGATATAGTGTATCAGTTCAAGCAGGAGACCATACATCATCAGCTGCTCTTCCTATTGATGGACGTGGAAGTGAATTACGCTCAATTATGAGTGATTCTGGAGTATATTGTATCTTTACTACCTTTACCCTAGCTTTTGATCAAATTGCAAGTTTCTATCAAGCAGTTACAGGTTGGGAATTAACAAAAGAAAGTTGGTTCAGTGAAAAAGGTTTAAGAATTTTACAATTACAGAGAACTGTGTCACTGCTTGGAGGACCGGATGCTGAATGGAGATCAAAACAAGATGATACTCTACCGTCTAGATTTTGGGAACCTCTCCCATCGGGACCGTTTAAAGGGAAATCAATAGATAAAAATGCATTCGAGAAATTAAAATCCGAATATTACACAGCAGTGGGGTGGAATGATGAAGGTGTACCCACTTCTGAAATATTACAAAAGCTGGATTTAAAAGATGTTGAATTGAAGCTTAAAAAAGAGGGTCTATTATAATTTCAAAAGTAAATTCAAAGGTACAATTTAGTTTTGTTCATTTGAGCTTTTTATCTTTTTTTTTAATTTAAATGCTTATAGAGATATAGCATTTCATAATAAAAATCTTCGTGAAACGGTTAAGATCCTTTAAATATTCATATCAAATATATGATCCGATATCTCAAATATATGATCCTAATTATTCTTACTTGAAATTCCATTGAAAATAATTCTCCGAAAAAATTAATGCAAAAATGCAATAAGATCGCGGATAAAATACTTCGATTAGTATTATTGAATATCCAAATGTAAAAGACGCTCCTAGGAAGTATAACGATAAAATACATCCAAAATTTTTTTAAAATAAATATGTTCTATTAATATTAATCTACGACTTTTATCAGTGAGGATTAAATGAGCAATTTTAAAATAGAACCTACACCTATGGACAAAGATAAGATGATGGAATTAATTGGCAAACTCTTGTGGGGTAAAAATGGGAAAAGTTTTTCGCTGATACGCTTAATTATTGCTTTAAAAAAAAAGGAAAAGGAATTAAAGGGTGAAGCAAAAAGTGAGCAAAGTTGAAAAACTTGTGGAAGCTATTATTGAGATTGAGGAGGAAAAAACATATTCTTTAGTAGAAGAGTTATTAAATGATGGATATGACCCTAAACAAATCATTGAATTGCTAAGAAAGGGAGTTGAAGCTATTGGAACAAAATTTGAAAATAAAGAATATTTCTTAACTGAATTAGTAATGGCCGGTGAAATGTTTCAAAACTCAGTAAAGATACTTGAGCCTTTCTTGAAAAAAGAACAAGGTGAGAAAGTACCATCGGGAGTTGTTGTTGTAGGAACTGTTAAAGGTGATGTACACGATATTGGAAAAAATATATTTGTTACCCTTTTACAATCAGCCGGATTTGAGGTTTATGATATTGGTGTTGACATTTCTCCAGAGGTAATTGTGCAATGGGTGAAAGAAAAGAATGCTGATGTGGTAGGATATTCTGGCTTATTAACAATAGCATTAGAAGCTATGAAAAAGACAACGGAAGCCCTTAAAAAGGCAGGTTTAAGAGATCAAGTAAAAATCATTATTGGTGGAATGCCTGTCGATGAAATGTGGATGAAAGAAGCAGGAGCAGATGCTTATACAGATAATGCTTTTGAAGGCGTGAAAATAATTAAAAATCTTTTAAAGGTGAACTAATTCGACAAAAGTTAAAGAAGAATCAATGACTTCGATAGAGAGGGTATTTACAGCCATAAGTTTAAAAGAACCTGATAGAGTACCTATTTGGATGCTAATTGATTTTCTCCCAGTGAAATATTATGATATAACTGCTAAAGAAATAATTGAGGACCCAGTAAAAAGCCAAAAAGCATATGAATGGCTTTATCAAGAATTAGGAGGATTTGATTTTGGTCTACCAGGAGGCGGAATTTATTTTCAATTTATTAATGCCTTTCCAGATATTTACTCAGCATATTATCTTGATTGGAGATTACCTGGACGTATGTTGCCTGAAAATGCTTCCCCCCAACTTTTTGAGAGAAGTCACAATAACCCAATATTGAAAGAGACAGATTATAATCGCCTTATTGATGATGGGTTCTTTTGGTTATTAAACTTTAATAGAGCTACAAGAAAAGATTCAAGAATATTAGGAAAGGTTGCTAAAAAAGTTTCAAAAAATATTGAAAAATGGTGGAATTACTATAAGACTCCTACCATCGCAGAAGGTGGGGCAACAATACCATTTGAATTATTATCATTTTTTCGTGGATCAACTAATTTCATGAAAGATATTTATCGTTATTCCGAAAAAATAAAGGAAGTTAGCGATTTTATAATTGATGGACTTATTGCAGTAGGTGAGTATGGACCTATGATGTCAGGAGGAAAAACTATTATTGTTGGTGCTACAAGATGTAGCGCTGATTTTATATCTGAAAAGCATTTTGAAGATTTAGTATTTCCTTATTTAAAAAAGATGGTTGAAACTTTCCTAAAAGATGGATTTGTCGTGCAATTACACTTTGATACTAATTGGACGTCTAGACTTCACTATATTACAGAATTACCTAAAGGAAATATATATTTACATATAGATGAAAGAACAGATATTTTTAAAGCGAAGGAAATTTTAGGAGATCATATGTGTATAGAAGGAAATCTAAAACCTTCATTATTTACCCTAGGTTCACCGCATCAAATTGAAGAGCAGGTTAAAAGAATTATTGATGAATGTGCTGATGGAGGAGGTCTTATGGTTGGTTCTGAAATTCCTGATAATGCCAAAATGGAGAACGTAAAAGCATTAGTAAATACATGTAAAACTTATGGGGTTTATCGAAAATAAACTCAACGCTATTTCCCGAACTTCTATCGCTACTTCCCCCATTAAAATTGAGACTATTGTTTATTATAAGTGATAAAGCGAATAGTATTCCGAAAGTGATTAAAATTATTGTTTTTACTTTAGTATTTAGTTTCATATAATTTTCGCCTTATTAATAAAATATAATTTGTAAGTAGGTAATAATTATGTTTGTTTCCTTTATATACATTTCAATCTATTAGGGAATACATCAATTAACATTCTTGTCTATTAGGTTTACCGGGACATAACAGATAATAAGGTCATTTTCCCATTTCATAAATTAAATTTGTAATAAAAAGAAAAGAATTTCTAGGGATATCTTTCTTATTACTAATTTTTTAGGATAGTATTAACTACTTCATGTTCCGCAAGTACAATCAACCAACAGCTCTCCACACCCCTTAGTGATGGGATTTATAGAAGCAATAATCAATAGGAGCAACATATAAATAGGTAGTGCATTGAGTAAATAGATTTGTTGGAAGAGTTTGTAGATGAACCCTTTTTAGATTTAGATATTTGAAGATATTGAAAGAGAGGATTAAGAAATAAATATTTAATAATATAAAAATAAAAAAATCAAATTATTTCTTACTTCTTTTGAATTCGCTTCTTCGCCTATTTTAACAATTATTTAGGTTAATTTCTAGTTTTATGAATTATGAAAATCACACTGACAAAACTAAAGAGAATCAAAATAATCAATGGATAACCATTAATAAACGCTTGGTCTCTTCTATCTCCATCTGGTTCTGTATCATCTCCATCTGAGTCTGAAGTGATCCAAGCATCTTCTCCCGCTTCCCATGTCTTTAAATTTATAGTCCCCTCTAACTTAGTTAGATTAAGATACATATTTGGCCATGACGCTAAATTATATTCATCTCCTTCTCCAAAAAACCATGAAATCGCCCATCCAGTATCATATCCTACTATCCATCCTACTTGGAAGTTAATGTTATATATAAAGTTAGAAAGTTCTAATGTAAGTGAAGTACCATAATTTAAATCAGGTATATATAATTCTACATTGAAATTTTCAGTTTCAGAATCCCACCTCAGAGTATTAATTGAATTTCCTAATCTTATATCTCCTTCCATAAAACCACTAATTATAGGATTAATTTTAAAATAAATATCATCAAAAAATAAATCGATTAACCAACTCATTGATGGAAAAAACCATTTAAGAATTTCATCAATGTGGAATGTTATATTGAAATTTAAAATTTCTCCAAGTAATCTTGGTGTAAAAGTTGTATCAATAGATAACATATCTCCAGAAAAATTTAATGAAAAATTGGAACTTTCATTTAATTTTAACTGCTGACAAATATATTGAATAATAGGATCAGAATAATTTATTACTATTTTGTTTTGAAATATTGTCTCGAAATGATAATCAGAAAAGAAAACATTCAAGTCAGCTGAAATATTAAAGAAATAATCAATTGTAAGCACTGCTTTAGAGGTATCTATAACTGTTTCTAAAATACTAATTAGACTTTCGCCCGGTATTAAGGTATCTGGAAGGTCAATAGCACTTTTTAAGGGAATTTCAAATGTAATTTCAATATTTCTTTCAACTTTTATTATACCCCCATCTGATTCGATACTTCCTTGGAATAATGCTGCTTTTTGCATTAATTCATCATAATTTGAATGAATATATGGCACTTCAAAAACTCTCAAAACGTCATATGCAAAAGGAGCGTAATTAGGCACAGTAAAACCTTCGATATCATGAACTCCTTGCGTGAAGGAACGATTTAATAAAGCATAACAAGTGTAGATAATTGTATCATTATAAGGAGCGATATAATATTGACCAAGAATATCTCCTCCGGTCCTACCAATAGCAAATTGGTGATTATATGTTTCTATTGTCAATAATAGAGATGCAACACCTCCATAACAACCGCAAAAATGTTCTGTATAAGCAGACAAGTTTTTAAATTCATACTGAGCTTCAAATTGTTGACCTAAAAGTGGTTGAAGTTCTTGAGAATTCTGGACTGTTTTAGTTAATATTCCTGTTTCTTCAATATCCCATTCATATATGGCATATTCCATAGAATCCCTCCATTCGGTGGATGAATTTGTATATTCATCATGATTATCAAAGACAAAACGATAAGCAATAGGTCCACCTGTATAGCTAAAATTAAGATAAATTTGTACCATTTCATAATCGTAATAATGAATTAATTGATCACTCCAAAACCCATCTAACCATACTTCTTGCCAAAAGTATAAATATTGTATACAAAATGCGTTTGTCCCTATTGCAGGATCATATCCATGAATAACTCGGGCAAATAAACCATCTGGATCAGCTGTATGAATTGTATCATCATTATCAAATAAAAATGGTTGAAAAAGTTCAGTTAAGTTACATGCGGTAAATACCCCATTTGAATCTAATATCGAGATGTTTAGAGCTATTATTACATCAGATGTTGAGATTTCCCAATAACCCTCTAAAAAATAAGGATCCATAAAGTTCCAGTATATCCCTCCAAGAGTGTCATCTCCAGATGCAATATCATCATCTATAACTTCAATTAGCATACAACTGAGAACTGTCCATCCCTCAAATAATGTGATGGGCTTTGAAAAATTATACCATTGAGGTATACTATCATCTATTGAATATCGAGCTGTTTCCCAATAACGACCTTGATAATTACCCCAATCTTCATCTGGAACTCCGATCCAAAAATTTGGAACCCATCGTACAAAAATATCTCCTGGACCAAACAGGTTATGATCATCTAATACATTTAAAGCAGTTAGATTAATTTGTATATTTGTCCAATTTATACCCTCCATTAGTTCTTCAGGAATTTTGGTATCACCTAAATAAACAGTATGATCTGGTTCAGCAAAATGAGTTACATTATCTAATACATTCCACACATTTGGAGGCTTAGGTTTATCTTCATGTGCATCTTGAATGCCCCAAGTACGACGAAATATCAAATTATCTGTACTTTCATATTGCATTGCCGCTTTAGGCTTATTTTTTACCCCTACTATCGAAAAACTGTTAATGAGACTTAAAAATAATATAATTATGATAATTCTGTATTTTGATTTCTCTCTCATAATATTTTTCCTCTTTTATGGATTGGTCTATAAGTTTTTCTATACAATCTTTGTTTTTGGTCTATTTATACAATTATGTACATTTAGTATATATATCTTACTCAAATTATGGTAGAAATATGAAGACTTTAGTATCCCAAATTTGTCCAAGATTTTTTAATAATAATTAATTGGAATTATTTATGCCTAAGGGTAAGATCCAACAAATACTTCAAGAAAAATTTGAGAATAAAGAACAACTAGAGAATGAACTATCCTAACTATTCAATAAATTAAACTTAATTAAAAAATGATTGTAAAAAACTTATTTAATAACTTAAGTTTTGTATTTTTTTCTAAACTTTAATATAGATCTTAATTTTATTCTTTTAATACTTTATTATCTTTACGACTTAGACTAGTTTTACATCTCTACCACACTTCTTACTAAAGATAGTAGGGAATTATACCGGTTATTTTGAGCCTTTTCTTTATTCGGCTTACTTTAATCAAAAATAAAATTATTAATACTTGAAATAATAATTTTCTCGTAAAATTTAATTGAATTTTTGAATCTTAACACTTATTTTTCTCCAAATTTTTCTAAGAGTTAAAGATTCTCTCTTAAAATATGTATTGATTAAGAATTAGCATGTATTAAAGTCATGTTTAAAAATTCCGAATTATATTCCATAAATATCATAAAATCATTATAAGTAATAAAGTATTGAGCTATTTAATTTATGTTTTATGTTATTTCTTCTTTATTCGAAATTGGTGTTCAATATAAAGAGAATATTCAAGATTCTCCTAATAATATAAGATTATCTCTAACAATAAAAAGGTTTAGATGTTAAACTACCATAAATTTTAAGGAAAATAAAGTATTGAGCTATATAATCTGTTCTTGATATTTTTGCTTTTTTTTGTCAAATAGGGTTTCAGTATTAAAAAGATTTTCAGATTCTGTAAATTAATATGCTTTTATTTCTAATAAGAAAAAAGTTTAGATGTTAAACTAATATAAATTTCAAAGATTATAAAGTATTGAACAATTAAATCTGTTCTTTACATTTCCACTTTTTTTTTGTCAAATAGAGCTTCAGTATAAAAAAAATCTTTAAATTCATTAGATTAAAATCCATTTATCTCTAAAATAAAAAAAGCCTAGATGTTAAACTACAATAAATTTTAAAGAGAATAAAGTATTAATATAATAAAAATAAAGATCTATATTAAACGTTATAAAAAAACGCAAAACTTAAGTTAATAATTTAATTTTACTTTTTTGTTAAACTTTCAAATTCATATTAACTCGTTATTCTATA
>CAYSZJ010000085.1:0-17803 GCA_964435435.1 uncultured archaeon | reverse complement strand
AAATCAACATTTCGTTAATTTAATTGGCATTATTATTTTACCAAATAATCCATTTCTTATTAAAGATCATCCTTTTTATTTGAAAAAATTATGTGGTGTTTCGATTTTAGAAAGAAATATTAATATCTTAAATAAAAATGGGATAAAGGATATAATTATTTTATCAAAAAATTCATTAGATTTGAATTTTGAAAGAAATTTTGATAAGAATAAGTTTATAAGAATATTAAAAATAAATTCCTTTCAGCATGTTAAAGAATTTTTAATTCAAAAGAATTTTATTAATTTTGCGAAAATTTTTGCTGTTGTTTTAGATGGTGGAGTTTTAGTCGATGATAGAATTGTTTCTTCATTATTAAATTATGGAGAAGATATTATATTCATAAAAGGTAATAGCATTCATTCAAACCATACGGATAAAAATCAATCTAATATTTTAGGAGGTAAAATCAACCTTAAATCCAACGAATATATTTTTGAAAAAAAGATAGGTTCTTTTCATGACTTTTTCAATTCTTTAATATTTAATAAAACAATCTATCATTCCTCAGATGAGATCTCCACGTATAAACCAGATATGAGAAGAGATGTGCCTCTTTATATTTATTCATTTTGCAGTTATGAAGATTTTAAGTCTGCTAAGAAGTTTCTTGTAAAAAGGACACAAAAAGGAACATTAGATTTAATTGCTTGGTATTTTAATAGACATTTTGAAAATATTTTTGTTTATTTATTTGCCGATACTAGAATTACCGCTAATCATGTTACGATACTTGTAAATATATTAGGATATTTTGTCTTATTCTTATTTTTAATACAATATTGGTGGATTGGTCTTTTTCTATTAATATTAGTAAATATTCTTGATGGAGTTGATGGTAAATTAGCTCGTTTAAAAAATCAAGAGAGTATAGTTGGCCATATTGAACATTCATTTGATCAATTGTATGAACAGGCAATATATGTAGGTATAGGTCTTGCCTCGTACTTTATAATTGATCAATTTTTTGTCATTATAGCATTAATTATAATGCTACTTTCTGATTCATTCAATCGGCATTGTTCAATGCAGTATAAAGAAGTAATGAAAATAACCTTGGCAGATAGCAGTAAATTTGATCAATTATTTAGAAAATTTGATGGAAGAAGAAATATCTATACTCTTCATATCTTAATTTTTGGTATTTTTGGTCAATTTAAATTTGTTATTTTTTCAATTTGTATTCACGCAATAATCACGAGTATAATTTATTCTATTCAAGCAATTAAACACATGAAAAAAGTGGATAACTTGAATAGAAATAAAATTACAGAAAACTTTAAAGAGGGATATTTCAATGAGTAAAATTAAAATTGCTATTGCTGGAATTGGTAATTGTGCTTGTTCACTAATTCAAGGTCTTGAATACTATAAAAGTAAAAATCAAGACAATTGCATTGGTTTGATGCATTGGGATATAGGGAGTTATAAGCCAGGAGATATTGAGGTTGTTGCTGCATTTGATATAGATCAAAGAAAAGTGGGAAAGGATGTTGCAGAAGCCATTTTTCAACCACCAAATTGTACTAAGATATTTTTTACAGAAATTCCAAATACCAACGTTATTGTTAAAATGGGAAGAATATTAGATAGCTTTGCTGAACATATGAAAAATTATGATGAAAAGTATGCCTTGGTTTTATCTACTCAAAAAGAATCTACAAAGAAAGAAATAATTCAAGAACTTAAAAATTCTAAGGCTGATATGGTTATAAATTATTTACCAGTCGGTTCTGAAAAAGCTGCAAAATTTTATACTGAATGTGCTTTAGAAGCAGAAGTTGGTTTTATAAATTGTATTCCTGTCTTCATTGCTAGTGATCCTAAGTGGAGCATCAAATTCAAAAAGAAAGGAATCCCAATAATTGGAGATGACATCAAATCTCAGATAGGAGCTACTATAATTCATCGAGTTTTAACTGATCTTTTCAAAAAGAGAGGAGTAAAACTAATGCGAACATATCAACTCAATACAGGAGGAAATACAGACTTTCTTAACATGCTTGATAGAAGTAGATTAATCTCCAAAAAAGTATCTAAAACTGAGGCTGTTCAATCACAAACAGCAGATCGTTTAAGTAATGAAAATATTCATATAGGACCAAGTGATTGGGTTCCTTGGCAAAAAGATAATAAAGTCTGTTTCATCCGAATGGAAGGCAATATTTTTGGAGATCTTCCCATCAACCTTGAACTCCGTCTTTCAGTTGAGGATTCACCAAATTCTGCAGGTATTGTAATAGATGCTATAAGATGTTGTAAATTAGCCATTGATAGAAATGAAGGAGGTGTTCTATATTCTCCTTCTGCATACTTTACAAAACACCCTCCAATACAATATACTGATGATGAGGCATATCGCTTAACAGAAGAGTTTATCAATGGAACTATGGATATCGCTAAACCATTGCTTAAAGAAAAGGTTAGATCTAATGAACAAGAGATCAATAATTAATAAAAAATAAACCATTTTTTTTTCTAATTTTTTACTTTTTTTTATTTTAATAAGAAATCTTTTTATGAAAATTCTATTTTAATTTATTCACAATTAAGATTATAAGAGATCTAATTCCATGTATTAAATAGATGTCTAAATTATTCATATAAAAATAGATTTTAAAGAGATATATATTAAATACCGATTTAAATGGATGAGAATCCCTTTATTAAGTATAAAAATATTTATGTTATTCCCACTTTCCATTCGCGAATAGAATTTGCAAAATTGGTCCGTACAGCGTTATTTAAAGTTTTTCCGGATGTCATCGCTGTAGAACTGCCAAATAATGTTCAAGATGAAGTAATAGAAGCTATTGAGAGGTTACCTTTTTTATCCTTAATTGGATATGCTGATACATTAAATCCAAAAAAAATGAATTTTATTCCAATAGATCCAGGGGATTCCATATTGGAGAGTATAAAAATAGGTCTTGAGTATAACATTCCAATCGAATTTATAGATCTCTCTGTCTCAGAGTATTTACCACCAAGTTTTAAACTTCCAGATGATTACGCTATAAATCAAATTGGACTTCATAAGTTCTATCAGCAGATTTCGGAATATTTTAAAAAAGAGTTTAAAGATAAAAAAGATAAACTCAGAAATAAAGTAAATTTAGAAGATTTCCTTAAAAATCAAGAAAAAATCGATAAAGAATATGATTATACTGAAAAAGATATTCTTAGAGAAAAATATATAGCTACTCATCTCCTAAAGATGATGCCATTATACCATAGGATTTTACTTATTATTGGTATGGCTCATTGGGAAAATGTGAAATATTATATAGAAAATCCAGAAAAAGTTCAAGATGTGGAATTGGATTTAATTCCTCATAAATATGTAAAAATTTATAATATTAAGGGTTCTGATGCCCGATTCCTTTTAAGAGAATTACCATACCATACCTATAAATGGTTAAAATTTAGGGAGGAATTTTCTAAAGAATCTTTAGAAACAATAGAGACTGCTGAGGAACTATATAAGGTTCTAAGTTCATATGATAAGGTTGAATATATTAGAAAAATCTTGTTAAAGGCTAAATATGATTATGAAGAAGAATTCAAAGAATTTGTGGATCTCCATAAATTGAAAACCTTATTTCAGTATTCTAGGAATCTTTCTTTAACTGAAATGAGATTATTACCAAATTTATATCAATTGTTAATTGCTGCTAAAAATATTGTTGATGACGATTATGCATGGAAAGTTATGGAAAAAGCCACAAAATACCCTTTTGATGATGAAAGTGATAAATATGAAACATTAAAGATGAGTATTGAAGGTGCCTATGATCCAAGTGGTCGTTATATCAAATTGCGAAGACATCATCCTTATACTTATGGAAAGGAAAAAGAAGTACCTTTAAAGAAAAAACCTGAAGAAAAATATCCAGGAGAATGGAGAGATAAATGGGAAGAAGATAAAGATTATACAGTTAGTTGGCCACCTGAGGATATCTTAGAAGAAGATTATTTTGCTTTCATAAGAAAAAAGACTATTAAGAATTTAAAAAATCAGAGAATAAAAATTGAAGAATTTAAATCCAGTTTAATGGATGGAATTGCTATTAAAGATACTATTAGGAACTGGGCTTTCAAAAAAAAGATCTATGTACAAAATATTCAACAAATTCAAGGGAAAATCGATACTATTGTTGTAATATTTGATAAAGATGATGGAGAGGTCGAAAAATATCCTTATAAATTATCTTGGTGGGCAGAACATGATCGGGAAAGTGATATGGCTTTTTATTCAACAAATCCTGGTGATTATGTTATTGGTCCAGGGATTACGCATGTAGAAATTGGAGGATTACTGTCGATCTTTCCAGCAATATTTCTAAGATCCATTTTTGATCCGTATATGGATTATGAGTATAAAGATACGCAGAACAAAGCAGAACGCCTACTTAAGGCCGCTATTATTTATTCAAAAGAACGTTATATCGCCTATGCAGCAAAAGAACCACCTCGTAAATATTTCTATTCACTAGCAGGAATTAAAAATCGCGAATTGGTTTATATTCCAATAGATAATTTTAGTAAAGACTCACTTAAAACAATCAAACATATTCATATTCTTGCTGGAAGGAACAAAAGAAAAATTGCTCATAATTATATATTTTTGGATTAATGATGAAATAAATATTGAAAATACCGTAATATTTTTTAGATCATTTTGCTTTATTTTAAATATAAAGTGGATGTGGATGCTATGAATATAAATTCTAAATTCTTAAGTTTTGAACAGAATATGATTAAAATCATTTCCACGATTATTATTATCTAAATTCATTTATTTGTGAAGTGAATTTTCTAAGCTTTTACTCCACATCCTGCTTCATAAATAATGTATATGTGAATTATTACATAAACTCATAATTGTTAATTAAATATTTGTTTAATATTTTTAAGTCAAAAAAATTGATGGATAAAAAAAAATCTTAAGTAAGGTGTTAAAAATTTCATACAATGAAAAAGAAGTAGAACTTTTGGAATTTTGGAAAGATAATGAAATATTTGAAAAAAGTGTGGAGCAAAGACCAAAGAATAAACCATATATATTTTATGATGGCCCCCCATTTGCCACTGGTCTACCCCATTACGGTCATATATTAAGTTTTGTTACAAAGGATGTATTTCCAAGATATTGGACAATGAAAGGCCACCGCTGTGAAAGAAGATGGGGTTGGGATTGCCATGGTCTGCCAATAGAAAGTATTTGTGAAAGAGAACTAAATTTAAAGAAGAAGAATGAAATTTACGAAATGGGTGTGGCTAATTTCAATGAATTTTGTCGATCAAAGGTGCTTTGGTATACAAATGAATGGAAAAAAACTGTTGAACGAATGGGTAAGTGGATAGATTTTGATAATTCTTATAAAACCATGGATAATACGTATATGGAAACTGTGTGGTATATTTTTAAGAAAATATACACCGACGGGTTCGTGTATAGGGGTAAAAAAGTACTATTTTATTGTCCTCGGTGTGAAACTCCACTTTCTAATTTTGAGATTTCAATGGATAACAGCTATAAGGATATTACTGAACAATCTATAACAGCAAAATTCAAATTGAAAGGAGAACCAAGAACTTACTTTCTAACTTGGACCACAACGCCCTGGACCTTAATCGGAAATGTGGCTTTAGCTGTAAATGGTGAAAGAAAATATGTAAAGATAAAGCTTAATAATGAATATTTAATATTGATAAAGAACCAGCTGGACATAATTAAAAAAGATTATGAAATCGTTGAAGAATTTAAGGGAAAAGCCCTAATAAATAAAGAATATGAACCTCTATATCAAGTTTCTACAGATATTAATAAAAAAGGGCATTTTATAATTGATGGTGGTAGCGAAGTATTATCTGATGAGGGTACAGGAATTATACACTTGGCGATATATGGGGAATTTGATTACGAAATGATAAGCAAGTATGACCTTCCCATAATTCAGCATATTGATGAACATGGTGATCTAGCTGATGGTCCAAGAGATTGGATAGGAATGTGGTTTAAAGATGTAGATGAAGAGGTCTTGGAGGATTTAGAACAACGGAACCTTTTATTTAATGCAGAAGATTACACACATTCATATCCATTTTGTTATAGATGTGATACTCCCTTAATATATAATGCTCTTGATGCATGGTTCATAGATATTCAACGAATAAAACCAAGGCTTTTGGGAACTAATGAAAGAATCTACTGGTATCCTAAAGAAATTTCTAGAAGATATCAAAGTATTGTAAATAGTGCTCCTGATTGGTGTATCTCAAGAAATAGATTTTGGGCTACTGCTATGCCCATTTGGGAATGTGAAGAATGTAAACAAATTAAAGTCATCGGATCCATTAAAGAATTGCAAGAAAATGCGGTTGAAAACGTTCCCGATGATTTAGATCTACATAGGCATATAGTTGATAAACTACATCTTAAATGTTCATATTGCGGTAAAGTTATGAATCGTGTACCTGAAGTATTTGACTGCTGGTTGGAATCAGGATCAATGCCATATGCTGCAAAACATTATCCGTTTGAGAATGTGGGATGGTTTAAACATAATTTTCCAAGTGATTTTGTTTCTGAGTATATTGGACAAGTTAGGGCGTGGTTTTATTATATGCATGTAATATCTGTTCTCTTATTTGATGACATTCCATTTAAAAATGTTGTTGTAAATGGCAATATACTCGCTGAAGATGGATCTAAAATGTCTAAATCGAAAAGAAATTTCCCTGATCCAAACCTAATAATTGAAAAATATGGAGCTGACGCCTTAAGAATTTATCTAATGTCATCTCAATTAATGAGGGCACAAGATTTAAATTTTAAAGAGGAAATTGTAAAGCAAGTGTACCGAAGATTTAATTTACTGTTAATAAATGTTCTAAAATTTTATTCGTTGATTAATGTTAATAAACTTACTATGGATATGACACATTCAGATAATATTTTAGATAGATGGATTGTAAATTTATTGAATAGCCTTATACGGGACATTACACAACTAATGGATGATTATGACACAGCAGAAGTAAGTAGATTATTCTTCAATTTCATTGATGATCTCTCTACATGGTATATTAAAAACAGTAGATACAGATTTAAAAGTGAGAATATAAATGATAAATTATCAGCGATGAACACATTGTCATATATACTTTACAATTTGGCAAAACTCCTAGCTCCTTTAACTCCGTTTATTTCAGAGATAATATACCAGAAATTGAAAGAGAGAGGACTTGTAAATTTAAAATCAGTTCATTTGGAATATTGGCCTGAATTTGATGAAAAATTGCTTGATGGTGAAGTTCATAAAAATATGGATTTGACAAGAGAAATTGTAAGAAGATCCTTAGAATTAAGAGATAAATCTAAAATTCCAATTAGACAGATTTTAAATAAAGTGACTTTAAGAGGAGTGAATCTAGATAAGGAGTATTTGGATGTTATAGCAGACGCTATAAATGTGAGAAATGTATTAATTGAAAAAGGAGATGAAGCTGAACTTTTGGTAGAATTAGACACAATAATAACACCAGAGTTGAAGTTAGAAGGAATTGCTAGAAACTTGATAAGACATTTGAATAATTTTAGAAAACAACTGAATCTATCAACTAAAAATAATATCAACTTATATTTAAAAACCAATAATAGAGAGATTACGGAAGCTCTAGAAAAACATGAAGATAAAATTAAGAAGATGATTCAAGCAAATATAATCATTCAAAATGTGAAAGGAAAGGAAGATACTAAGAAATTCAAAATAGAAAATGACCTTGTTGAAGCATTTATTGAGATAATAAATTAACATATATTTAAAGAAGAATACAAAAATCCTTAGAACTTCCGTAAAATTCTTATTTTTACTTATTCTTTATTATTTTATGCTTAAAATCTATAACACTATGACTCGGCAAAAGGAAGTATTTAAGCCTTTAGAGGAAGGTCTAGTAAAAATCTACACATGTGGTCAAACCGTTTATGATGATGTACATATTGGTAATGCTAGAACTTATAGTTCTTGGGACGTGGTTATCAGATACCTCCGATACAAAGGCTACAATGTGTTCCATGTTCAAAACTTCACTGATGTCGGTCACTTAACTGATGATGCTGACCAAGGAGAAGATAAAATTGAAAAGAGAGCAAAAGAAGAAAAAATTAATCCCTGGGAGCTTGTCGATAGACAAATTCAAGAGTATTGGCAGGTTATTGATGATTTAAATATTCAAAGACCAAATATATCTCCAAGACCAACAGCTCTTATACCAGACATGATTGAACTTATTAAAATTTTGTTAGAAAAAGGTTATGCTTATGAAGTACAAGGAAACGTATATTACGATACTGCTAAGTTTAAAGACTATGGAAAACTTGCGAGATTGAAACTTGATGAAGAAAAGGCAAGAGCACGTGTAGACCAAGACCCATTGAAAAAGAATTATTTTGATTTCGCTCTATGGTTGAACGCACAGAAGGGAGATCAAATCCATATTATGAGATGGAAGTCTCCTTGGGGTGAAGGATATCCAGGTTGGCATCTTGAATGTTCGGTAATGGGTATGAAATATTTAGGACATACATTAGATATTCATGGAGGTGGAATTGACCACATACCAACTCATCATCCCAACGAAATTGCACAATCTGAAGCAGCTACAGGAAAAAAGTTTGTTAATTATTGGATGCATGCTGAATTCATTACTGTAAATGGCAAAAAAATGAGTAAAAGCCTTGGAAACTATGTCACTGCGTGGGAATTAATAGATGAACACGGAGGTCTTATTGTGCGAATGGGTCTTATATCTGGGCATTATCGGTCTGCTGTGGATTGGAATCAAGAAGTTATTGAAAATGCCAAAAATAATCTAGAAAAAATAAGCAATTGTTTAAATGCAATTGAACATGCCTCTGGGGGAAGTGAGAACACACTTGAAGAAGTAATAGAAAATGTTAGAAAGGATTTTGAGGAAGCAATGGATGACGATTTTAATAATCCAAAAGCTCTTGCGGCTATATATGAATTTATAAAGAAGATTAATAGTTCATTAGATAACAAAAAAGAAATACTAATTAAAGCAAGGGAAACGTTATTTGAACTCCTCGGCATCTTTGGTCTTGATTTCACGAAAAAGAAAGGATTTGATGATAAGAAAATAAATGAACTAATGGAGATAATACTTAATGTTCGGGAACAAGCTAGAAAAGAAAAAAATTATGGTTTAAGCGATGAAATTAGAGAAAAATTAAGAAAAGTTGGAATTCAAATTGAGGATGGAACCGAAGGAGCACGATGGAAAATAACTACATAAAGAATTATTATAAGAAAAAAAAGGAGAATTAAGGAATAATTAGATCCCATTTATTAAAACGAGCAGGATCTCCTCCATTCTCGATAAAATTAACATAATTTCTTAAGCCTTCTAGCATTAAATCTGCTGTTTTCTTAAATAATTTTGTTGATTTTTTGTCTTCAAATTCAGTCCAAATTGTAACATCTGTTCCCTTCGTTTTAGGAGCTAAAATATACCCGAGGGAATTTACATCGCTTTTCTCCATGTGCCATGTAGCAATTTTGTTTTCTTCAGTCTCAGTATCCATAATTGTAAAACTTCCAAGATCAGTGTCTAATTTGATTTTATTATCTTCAATCTCAATTAAATTACTTACAACTGGATTCCATTTTGGAGTCTTCAACTCATCTGTTACAATATTAAAAATTTTCTCAGGAGTAGATTCAATTCCTATCTTTTTTTCTATTCTTGGCAAAAAAATCACCATATTCTAAAATTCAGATAATTATATGATTATCTTTCTTTTATACATTTGTATGGAATCGATTAGCATAAAATGGTTTATATACTATTTTTTGAATTTAGAAAATAATAAGAGAAAGAAGGTTATATTTTTATTAATTAGAATATCTAAAATTAAATTATAATATTTAATCTTAATAAGTATGAAATAAAATGGAATTAAGTTCTATGACCGTTTGTATAACGGGTGCTGCAAGTGGTATAGGGCATGTTTTAAGTCTAGGATTTCTTGAAGATGAAGCAAAAGTTCTAGCTGTAGATATTAATGGAGATGGACTAAAATTACTTGAAGAAATGGGTGCCATAACTAGAATAATCGATGTAACAGATTTTGGTCAAGTAAACTCAATGGTTCAAACAGCAATTGATGAAACAGGACGTCTCGATGTACTATTTAATAATGCGGGCATTAACCTAGTAAGAAACATTCACAACTTCAAGGATGATGATTTTGAGAAAGTTATTCGCGTTAATCTTTTCGGTCCTGTTTATGGTATACGTGCTGCTATTCCTGTCATGAGATCTCAGAACTTTGGGCGTATAATAAACCTTTTATCCCGAAATGCTGAAGCAGGAACCAACAGTATATCCCCTTATGCTTCCTCTAAAGCAGCCCTCTGGGCAATTACGAGAAGTGCAGCAGTCGAAAATATAGAATATGATATTTTAATTAATGTTATGATTCCTGGACCCTCAAAAACAGGAATGAATCCACGCGGACAGGATCCTAAACTTGTCTATCCTTCTGCACGATGGATGGCAACACTGCCTTCAAGGGGTCCCAGTGGTAAAGTCTTCTGGAACCAAGAAGAATATGTAATGTTTAAAGAAGGAAATGTTGCCTTTAATTTCTATAAAACTAATTGGAAAGACCTGAAATCTACGCCATTAGATTTGAATGAGAGATGATATTGCATGGGCATCGAAAAATTTTCTTTAAGAAATGTTCAGATCGAAGCTATTATTAATGGATCAGGTAAAACTATTGTTTTATTACCGGGTTTAGGAGGAGAGGCTTCATCATTTGATAATTTTGCCCCTCTTCTTAACAAAGCTGGTTATAAGACAGTTGCACTAAGTATGAGGGGAATAGCTGGAAGCAAAGGACCGTTAGAAAACCTTACATTACATGATCTTGCGGGTGATGTAGCTGGAGTTATAGAACAACTTGGGGATTATCCCACTCATTTATTGGGTTGGGCGTATGGAAATCGTGTTGCCCGTTGTCTTGCTGAAGATCACCCACAACTTGTTAAAACTGTGATCTTACTGGCTGCAGGAGGTCAAGCTATCCCAGATCCAGAAGCATTAAAAAATCTTACAAAATTATTTACTCCAAATCTAACAAATCAAGAGAGAATAGAAGCAGCAAGACTTTCGCTATTTTCTCCCTCTACAGCCATGGAAACCATAATCCAAGCATTGAAAAGTAGTAGAAGTTTTCCAGATGCAATTACTGCGCATTCAAAGGCAAATCAAGCCACTCCTATTAAAGAATGGTGGAATGGAGGTGAAGCTCCTATGTTAATCATTCAAGGTTCTGATGATCGTATAGCTCCGCCTGAAAATGGCCAAATTTTAAAACGTGAATTTGGTGAAAGAGTAAAATTGATAAATATTGAAAAAGCAGGTCATTATATGCATGCTGAACAACCAAAACCTATTGCTAAAGTAATAATCTCATTTTTATCAGACTTCAGATAATGATTCCTAAAAATAAACGGAATAAATCTGTTACAATATAAATCTTCTTATAAATTTATCAAAAAGTTTTTTAACAATTTAAAAATATAATATCTTTACAATTTTTTAATAGAGTTTAGAAATTAATTTACAAGATTAGAGGGAAGATTTTTAGTGAGTTATGTTAAACGGAATCCATGGATTCTTCCTACGATAGGAAGTCTTATTGCTTTAATTTCACTTTTCACTCCAATAAGTTATGATAGAAATCCTGGTGAATTAATCTTAATATGGATGAACCAGATGGGTGTAAGAATATTAAGTGGATCTCCTACACCTGAATTTTGGAGATCTATTCTCTGGCTCAATTTATTTTCATTTTCTTTTGAAGTAATCATATTCACAAGTGCATTCATTTCAGTTACATTAATTAATTCATATAGGAGATCCTCAAGAAGTTTTCAAGAACTCAAATGGAAATTGCTTTTATCAGCAGTACTAATTATAATTTCAACATTAGCTTGGATTATCATGATGGAAATTGCCTATATCAATAGCCCACAGAGACATTGGGAATGGTATTCCCCTCATTTTGGTGTGATCGGTCCCTTTATTGGATCAGGTCTTATTATTGCTGGAGTTATTTTGGCGAAAGATGTAGGAGAAAAAAAAGAATCAGAAGCAAAACCTTCTACGAGTTATTCTAAAAAAATTCCTTTGATTCTTGCCATTATAGGAGGCTTTATTGCGATTATTTCCATTTTTACACCAACGAGTTATAACAGAAGGTATGGTACAGATTTGTATTATGTCTGGATGAACCATTTAACTGTAGATATAGAACCTAGTCCTATAGAATTATATCTTTTAGAATCAAGAGCAGAACTTTTCCTTGTTTGTTTTTCAATTGCTTTATTAGTTGTAATATTTGCTAGTGCCATTATTTTAATTACTTTAACTAATTATTATCAGAAATACTCAAGACCTTTCCAAGAACTTAAGATTAAATGGTTAATTTTAGCTATTATAATTACTGTTGCTACCTTACTTTGGATTATATATATGGAAATATTTTATTCTCTGAGTGGAGCTACTCATTGGCAAAATTACAACCCACACTTTGCTGTAATTGGTCCTTTCATTGGATCAGGGCTTATTATAGCAACTTTTTTTCTAACTAAAGATGTTGAGGGAAGAGTATGATATAACTATAAGATTTACTTATCTGATACTTCCAAAATTTTATTTACAAATTTAAGATTAGCTAAATATCTAATTACTTTTAATCTAGAAAATAATAAAAATAAGGAAAAAAAAATTCAAAATTGTGTGAAATAGTAAAAGAAAGAAAAATGTTTTATTCTTTAATCGCTTCTAGTAATTCCTCTATTTCTGCCTGAATTACTTCGGGATTTTTGGCCGTTTGACCATGTATCGCTAATTTCCTTTCTATAATTGGACGATGGAGCGTATTCATGGCACAGAAAGGTACTTCGCGAACTTTAGAAGGATCGTCAGGGTCAATGACTCCGTAATGGACAAGACATCTACATACCCTATCGAGGTCGAAGTTGTAAGCATCTTGGAAATGCATCGATGAAATCATTAGATTGCGTGAATGGAGGAAATTTGCTGCTGAACTGTAATTTGGTGCCATAATTAATCTGCTGAAAGCCTGAAATGTTTTGCTAGTTATAACTTTTGCTGGATTCTTAATATATCTTACTGCTCCAGCATAGAAATACACTTTCATAATTTGTTTATATCCTAATTCCGTCATGTCATCAATAAAATCTCCAATTTTAGCAAAGATTTTCCCGAAATCTGCTAAATTAATACCTTTTAATAATCCCGTAGGTTTTGGAATCTCTCGGTCTTGAACCATATCCCAAACTTTATTCGACCATTTTATTAATCCTTCAACCTCAAAATAATTTTCAAAAGGCTCCCATTCATTGTTATCATTAACGACACATATTGTACAAAAACCACAATCCTGATGGCTTGTCATGCTAAATGCCGGTACATTGTCGAACCATGCTACTAATTTTGTAAATTTCGCTGTAAGTGCTATTGGATAGAATTTAGTAATTGCATTATTGGTATGTGCATTAATTGCATCTTTTAAATCGGAGGTTGTATATCTTATATCCATTAATTCTTCAAAACTTATTCGCCCAGTTAGAGAAACAGGTTGGAAAATAACACCAGACACAACATCACAGTTATCTTTAGCATAATCCATAATAGAGCCTATACAATGGTCATTTACTCCTTTAGCGATTACTGGAACTAACATAACCCCATAGAAACCAATCTTACGGGCGTTTTCAATAACCTTCTTTTTTAGAGGCCATAAATTCACACCCCGTATTTTTTTCCATGCTTCTGGGTCATCTGTAGCATCAAATTGAAGGTATATCGCATTCATTCCAGCATCCATACATTTCTTCATAAATTCAATAGATTTACCAAAACGGACACCATTGGTTGTTACCATTATTTCTATAAAGCCTAATTCTACACCTTTTCGGATAATGTCGGGCAAATCATCTCTTACAGTTGGCTCTCCTCCGGAAATTTGAAGTAGAGGTGCAGGGATAG
This sequence comes from uncultured archaeon, assembly GCA_964435435.1. Taxonomy (GTDB): domain Archaea; phylum Asgardarchaeota; class Lokiarchaeia; order Sigyniarchaeales; family SOKP01; genus Loki-b32. The sequence goes on along the minus strand of CAYSZJ010000085.1, from coordinate 3,648 downwards.
GTTTCATTGATCTAAAGTGTTTCATGATTCGTGTGAGTTCCTCAAAAGTAGGCTCAACTACGTAACCTTTTGCACTCGCATTCGCAAAACATATAGGACATGTAAGGTTACATCGGTTTGTTATGTCAATCAAGCATATATTAGGGGCGCTTTTATGGTTTTCACACAGTCCACAATCATATGGACATCCTTTGTTTACTTTTTTTATTCCAGACATTACTTCTTCTGGTTTAGTGGAATTATTTACAGTAGAACCTACTTCTTCTGTATATTTCTGTTGCCATTTATAATCTTCTGGATGAATAGAAAGTTTATCTTTAAATTCTCCATGTTCTTCACAAGATTTTACCATCATTACCCAATTAGTTTCTGGATCTACAATAATTTCGGCGGGGATATTTTTCATACATTCTGGACAAAGACTTATAGTTGTCCGTATAATCTCAACGTCTTTCCTTTGAGCAGTTTGAGTCTCTAATTCTGTCATAAGAATCAATTTTTGTTTTAGTTAAATTACTATTTTTTTAATAAAATAGTTATCAAAGTTTTTATATTTTATGATTTGAAACATAGGATTATCAATATTATTAAAAAACGTTGAAATTTTTATTAAAATTAGGAATTTGACTTTTTAGTTTACTTTTTTTATTTTATTTTTATTAGCTACAGCTAATATATATCATATCGTGTAAAAATTTGGGCTCAAAACTCTTATAAGGATTAACTATTTTTACTTTCTAGATATTTTGACACTTTTTTTTTCTTTGCAAGACCGTTATTGTATATAATTGTTAAAATTATAAAAGACCAAATTAATGTAATCAATTTTTTAATGCTTTTAGAGATTAATAAAGAGTGACTCCTGCCAAACTAGACGCAATAACGCGTCAAAAAATACAATAGGGGGAGGAGGGCGAAATCAGAGTGTAAGAATTTACACTACCAAAAGACAAAAATCCAGGGTGTTAGGCAGGAGTCTTGTTTTATTATTTTTATTTTTTTTGTTTGAATTTAAAATTATTTTGTGTATTTTTTATTGATCTATTATTTAAATTTTTATCTTAAAGATATTATATGAATTGACGTTTATAAATTAATTCTAAAATCTTTATAAGAATTTATTTAAATTGAATAAGTAAAATAGAGTATTAAATCAAGTAAATTTTTTCAATATATTAATTATATAATATATAATCCTAGTAATGAAATAAAAATAATGATAGTGGCACATAATAATGACTAGGGATAATGAGGAACAATCAGTAGGAAGACCAGAGCCAGAATTTAAATTTGGTATTGGAACGATGATTTGGATTATAATTGGATTTGTAGTATCTTGGGTAAATATGTTAATAATCTTGGATTCAATGCAAATTTTGTCTTATTTATCAATAATCTTTACTACCATAATTCCCTGTGTGATTATTGCATTGAAAGATAGATATTGGGGTTATGGGTACATATTCGGATTTACTATTGCAGGAATTCCATTTTTGATTATTGTTGATTTATTCATAGGGGGGTATGTTTTTGCAACTAGTTCATTTATTTTTACAATTCTATGGTTAATTTTTTGGAAAGGATGGAGATCTTTATCATCAATTAGACGAGTTGAATCATAAAAAGAATCGTATTAATTAATTACATTAAAACTAGTTGTTTGCATTTAACACATAGTTTTCTCTCATCTCTTGCCTTTTTAGCACACTCCATACAATATCTTGTTTTACAAGCAGGACAAGTGTAGATTTCACCTTGAATCTCACCTTTATGGAAAAGGCAAAAGTTTTCCTTAATTTCAATAGAAGGAGGGAGTACTGGAGGAGGAGGTATTTTTTTCTCGTTCATTTAATCACTGTGTTAATAATAGAGAAACCAACCATTTTTAAGCTAGGGAATCAATATTTTCAATATTTACAGCGATTACTTTCGCAACAGCCATAAATTTTTCTTTTATATTATCAACAGAGAGATTACCACTATCTATAATATCACCATTCAGATATGTTTCATAAAAGCATTTTTCCATCTCATAACATAGTCCAGTTGTATGCAATATATCCTTACTTAAATTAAGCTCATTTAACACATTTGAAATGCCTTTAACCAGATCAGGTGAGAATTCTTTTAATTTTATGAGTATCTTTTTAATATTTTTATTTTGGGTTGGAAAGCAACTAATCTTAACAACATCTTCTCTGGAAATGAAAATCAGTAAGTAAAAAGGAGATTCTTGAATTTCTTCCTTAATTTCAGAAGGAAAAATGGGATTTGTTTTTAATTCGTCATTATTAATTATCAAACCTATGGAAATTCTATTTTTTTGAGCAGAATTGTTAGTTTCCATAATCATCAAACACTCTTGGATTATAAAAAGTAATACTTAAGTAAAATTATATTAATTTTTATTATTGTTTATTTTTATTTTTTTACAAATTTTAAATAGTTTACTTTTAGCCAGATATTAAATTATTCTAATTTTTATGATTATTTTAGATATGAGTCTAATATTACTAAGATATTATTTATATTTTATACTTTAATCAATTTTTCTCTATTTAAACATATATTTAAAGTGTCATGATTTAAGGTTCTTATCTTATTGAATTAAGAATGATGTATCATAATCAGATTAACAGAAAAAATAATAATTTTGGATTTACATTGGATAAGATTAATTCTCAAGAATCTAGATTTCATGCTATTTACTTTCTAGATTACGAAACAGGAGCTTTACTTGTCAGTAATAGATTTTCAGATAAATTGAGTTTTTTGAAAGATGACTTAATATGTAGTTTTTTAAATGCTATTAATTTGTTTATTAACGAATTAAATGAAGGGGCTAATGAAGAACTTCAAGAGATAAATTTTAAAGATACAAGAATATTGTATGAAAGAGAAGGTCGTTTACTTGTTATTGCTATTACTAAAAAGACAAATCTTCAAATAGAAAGAGGTATTGTAAGAGAAATATTAGAAGATTTTTATATTAGATTCAAAAAGCATATAAATAATTTTAATGGAGCAATAGATCCACTTATTTTAAATTACAAAAAAAGATTAGAAGGAATGAATTTGGATTCATTATTCAAATTTAATATACGATTATAATAGTTATAGATTAATCTTCTTTTTTATCATTTTTTTTAATTTTTTTAACTTCAGATTCAAATTTTTTCACGATTTGCTTAGCATCAGATTTAATTTCATCAATTTCGCGTTGTTCCTCAATTTCTTTTGCTTGTTTTTCAATCGTACTGAGGACTTTTTTTTTAGCATTTTCAAGGTCTGGATGGATCTTCTTCCGTTGTTCATCTAACTCTCTTCGTTTATCAATCATGAATGCTTTCTCGCCTATTGATTTCTCAATCTGTTTTGCTGTGCTTTCAAGATCTGGACGTATCTCTTTCCGTTGTTCATCTAACTCTCTTCGTTTATCTATCATAAATGCTTTTTCGCCTATCGATTTCTCAATTTGTTTTGCTGGACTTTCAAGATCTGGACGTATCTCTTTCCGTTGTTCATCTAACTCTCTTCGTTTATCTATCATAAATGCTTTTTCGCCTATCGATTTCTCAATTTGTTTTGCTGGACTTTCAAGATCTGGACGTATCTCTTTCCGTTGTTCATCTAACTCTCTTCGTTTAT
>CAYSZJ010000084.1:0-17909 GCA_964435435.1 uncultured archaeon | reverse complement strand
AGGGACAATTGCTATTTTTCCTTCTATTAAGCGTTTTGCTCCGGTACACCCCCACGTATGTAGGGACAATACTTCTTTTTTCTTCCAGAATTGTGAATGGGTTAATTTTGTCGGCAATAGGTAATTTTAGTATTCTCCAGCCTTGAAAGTGCAATCTATTCATAACTCAATATTGATTAGGTATTAATTATTTTTAACTTTATTTATCACCATTTTCCTTTCGAATTTAATAATAAATAAGCATATAAAGGTGTTAAAGTATCTGTTATATTATATGTTCCGATAGGTTCTATTAATTTATTATATTCCATTTTTCCTTTTCCTTTAAATAGTTTGTAATAATCAGAATACTTACCTTTTTCAGTAGTAAAACGCTTTATTCCAGTTTTAGTGGTTAAATAATCTTCAAGAGTATTAAGGTTAGGAAAATAATCCATAAGGTCTATAATATTTAGGGGTAACTTCATGTCAAAAGAAAATTCTTTAATAACAGTATTTAAAATTTTTATATCAAACTCTTGATTAAATACTAATAAAGAATTTACATCATTAAAGTAAGGTTTTATTAGCTCTAATAATGTAGGAACACGTGCTTTTTTCCTCGTCATATTAAATGCTTGAAAAAGCTTCAGGTTAATGCCTTTAAATTTAATGTTCTTTAAATCAAGAATAGATAATCCAATAATATTGATAAATCCCTCATAAGCTTTTGGCAAATAATCTGTGGTTTCTATATCTAAACATACTATCTTTTTTCCATAAAAAGATTCTTCAATTAAGTTCTGAATATTTGATATATATCTTATAAGTGATTTTCCTATTGTTTTAATATCATTGATCCATGGCTTGCTCCAAAGCTTATCTGGTGGATATTCTCCATAGGCAGAATTTCCCGTAAATTTTGATGTAATTTTTGAATTCTGAATTTTAAACTTCACTTTTCTTATAATAAAATCTGGAGGAATTCCTTCAGAATCCCAAGTAACTTCGGGAATTTTTCCATCTTCTTTCCTCTTTTTACTCTTTTTTTCTTTTATTGTTGAACTCTTTGTACTTTGGATTTTTCTTTTAGATTTTTTATAAGGATGAGTTATTAATTGTAATCCCTCAAAATCAGTTATTTGCCAATGTGTTTTTCCAGTGGTCATTAATTTAAATTTTTGCTCATTCTTCGTAGCCTTAACCCAAACAGCGCCTCCGTCTTTTTGCTTTTCTTTTATTTTATTCCATAATTTTTCACCAACCAAACTAGTTAATGTTCCTAAAAATACACCTGGTTTTAATTGAAGCATCCATCTCGTTAATTCCCCTCTTAGACTCGCAGGTACATTTTCCGTAATAAATAGCATCAATCGTGGAATATTATCACCCTTTTATTATTCCTCATCTACATCAAAATTTTTACCCCCTTCCTGATAACTACTTTCAGGATCCCATAAATATCCTGGAAGGGCAAAATCAGTACTATAATCTCGTACTCCTAATTTATATTTTTCTAATATTTTTTTTTGAGATGCAGTAAGATAATCCTCAATATCTAAAATTGATTTTATATCTGAAACAATGCGTTTTAATAGCCGATGTTCATGAAATGATTGTCTGCAAGCTAAACGTACTCTTCTGGATATTTGTGTAGTACTTTCTTTTACAATGTTAAAGGCAAGCGGAATAGTAATTTTTGTTTTGTAGAGATCTGCGATATCATATACAAAAGAAAGCTGTTTTCCCGTATGAATAAAACCTAACGCAGGATTATATCCCATCGCTACAATAGCAGCGTGGCTTATGCCATATAAACAGGAATTAGCAGCAGATATTGCTCTATTAATGGGATCACTAACATTCCAAGATCCCCTATTGTAACTGCGCCCTTTCCAAGGAACACCTGTCCGTTTACTATTATCATAATATACTTTCCGAACTCTAGCACCCTCTTTTCCTCTCAATTGTCTAATTGAAGCATTAAAAAAGATCTCCTCTTCGAATCGTTTCATATACATTTTTTTAGCTACAATAAGACGGAATGCGGGAATACTGGATAAAAATGCTTGATAAATCACATTTCGAGCACTACGGGTTCGTCCAAGTCCTTGAGCATATAGACGAACTCCCTCCTCACCGCACCATAATATCATACAATCATTTTCTACAAGATTTTTTATGGCTGTATGGGTAATATTTGTGCCTGGTCCAAGCATGAGAATATTTAAACTTGCACATGGGACAGGAGTCTTACCAGTCTTATTGAATATCGCAATTGAATGCCCCTCTTGCTTGATTTTCGCATGTTCTACATAAATATACGATAAACTATCGCTAACTTTAGGTAATTCATGTAAATCTTTTTTCATACCCACACACAACCCTTAAATTGTAATTTTTTAATTCCAATACAAAAAAATATTGTAGTAATAAAGCTGAAATAAAATATTAAATTAAGATTTAGATATTGTCAAAAACCCAAATCCAAAGGCTTTTCCGCTTCCTATTCCATATTTTAATGCTGTTCTAAATAATTTGGGATCTATTACTTGTAAAGCACCTTCAAATTGAACGCTATAAAAAATCATCTTTTTAGCATTTTTATTTACTTTTGAGGTAATTTCTTCTTTTCTGGTGATGTTTACATAGAGGATATTAAATCCCGCTAAGTCTGCTTTTCGTTTAAACCAGTTATATTGATCTTCTTTTTTATAAAATCCTACACGTTTACCCTTTACTTTTTTTGTAGGATTGGCAAATATGCGAAACCAATATTTGTTCCCAATTTTAAATTGAGGATAATCAAATTGTTTGAATACAGGATCCCTCAATAAATAGTTTTTTCTCTTGATAAGGAAATTCCAATCAGGACAAAGAGATGATTGTATTAACACAGAAGGATATGGTTTATTCTTTTCCTTTTCAATTCTGAACAATACCCTCGCATCTCTTTTCTTTTCCTTTAGATTATCTGGGAAGGCATTCATAATCGTTCGATGCAATTGGTAAGGGTTGCCAAGCTCCTTTTGTACCTGATAAGATATAAGATTTAAAACCAATTTAGACATGTACATAGATTATGGTCCCTCCTCGTTACTTAATGAATTAAATGGAATAAACATGGTTGAGACATTCCTATTTTGAAATTCTCGAGACTTATAAGAAACGGGAACGTCCAAGCGGGGTTCTCCCGATTCGGTTTCGCTCTCATATATAAGACGTAGAGACTCCGGAGGATTGTCACCATCTCTTCCTAACCAAGGATATGATTTTATGACCTCCATGAGAGGTTTATTTATCAATTTATCTTGTACTAGGATGGGAGAGATTGGTAAGAACGATTTCCTTCCTAAAAATAACGGCCATTTAGGTGTTTTAAGAGCTTGAAGGATGGATCTCATTAATGATTCATTTTCCCCTTCAAGTCCAACCAGATAACAAGCATCTGAAAGATAAAAACGTCTAGAAATGACATTTCCCAATTTAGAACTCGTTATGGTTCCCGTGGCATTTGCTTTCAAAACGTCCAAGGTGGTATGGAAATCGTAAAAGATTTGACCTTCTCGATCAACCCTTACCACCGTGTTCAATTCTACCAAATCTTCAATGGAATCTTCTCTTGATCTTCCAAGTGCGGAAGAGATCAATCCAACAACCCCACTCTTAGTGGGTTCTGCTTCTGTATGTCGCACGGTGAACCTACTTCCTATCCCCCAAGACTGCATTACTCCTTCAAGACGAAGTAGAATAACACTCATTTAGAGTTTCACCGACCGACTCAATCATTTCATTTATTGATGGATGGAACGTGGCATTCTTGGCAAGATATTCGACGGGTCTTTCACCTGTTAGGCAATAGTCTATTCTTAAATCCTTGGGTTTCCCGTACATTTCGATCATATCCTTTAGGTATTTATCCAATTTTTTTATGGATTCTTCAGTTAGATCTGTATCCTTGTATCCGATCTTGGATGGTTTTGCAAAAGCATTTGTCAAGGACCAAGGCTGGTCTGAGCGGATGGTTGTCATTATGAAATCGGGTTTATTGAATGCAGCCATGCTTGTTTGTTTACCGGTAGGTATTGCGTTAATAGAAGCCTTAATGAAGCTTTTTAACACGGCTATTGCTAGATCTTGATCACCTTGAAGATTGACAAGTAATTGATCAAAATCGAGTACAGAATATCGATAAAAGCAGGAACTATTGTACATGACAACCCCCATCATCCCCGCTCCAGTCTCAGTTTCTTCTTGCAGATCGTCTAAAGCGGTAAAGAAATCCATCTCCATGTCCACTTTATGAGTTGATAAGGCGTGAGCCATATAACATGCGGCATCTACATTCAGATCTGCATTCGTTGCAACCATCCTTCCAAATAAAGCAATATCCCCACTTAATTCCTTTTCAATACTCTCCAATAAGGGATTTAAAACATTTTTAGAGATGCTTTTTTTGTTCATCTCGTCCCAGTTTTCTAAAATAAAATCGGCAATCATTTGGGGTGCATCTTGCCTTATAAATAATAGGACATCTGTTTTTTCAACTTCTCCATCCGTTTTAAACTTAAATTTTTCCAAGACTTTTTTAACTATCTTGGATGAAGTCTCTTTATCCTTACCATTCTCGCTCAAGATCTTTACGACTTCTTTTGGAAGTAATTTAGTTCTTACTCCCAAATTCTCTCGCAATTCCTTACTAGAATTCTTAAAATATTCTCTAATTGCTCTTTTAAGGCACTGACTTGAAATCCGTGCCCGGCGGTACCCTCCAAATTGACAACATTTGGGCGTATTTGTATCGTCCCGATTTAAACAAGAAGGTCCAAAATTTTGAATCATGTGTAATTCTATAAACATATTTTCTACCTCCATTTATTTTTTTTGTTTTATTTTTTTTTGCTTAATTTTGTTTTATTTATTTTCTTCCTCTTTCCAGAAAGATTGAGCCCAACTTTCATATGGAGGAAAGCTAGATTCATACGGCCATCGCTTTAAATCGTAAAATAATCTTTGCCAATCAATTGGAATATTGGCAGATTTAGCTAATGATATCGCTTGTCTCATATGAAAATCAAGATCTTCTGGATTACATCTCAACAATGTGATAAATCGTTGCTCGATGCTTTTACTTTTTCCTTGGTTTAAAAAGATTTGATGGAAAACATCTCCCATATTGCCACTATTACCGCTACTTGGATGATAAGCAAATAATGACGCAATGAGATAATGCATGTTTTTATTCCACCGTCCTTTAACATTTTTTAGCCACGGTATCATGTAAGGATACATCTCAACACACTTCCCTAATTCGTGCTGTAATCCTCTTCGCAATGCGGCTAAGGCTCCCCTCTGTTCATTCTCCTTAAGATTTATTAGATAATCAATGAAGGGAGATTGTGGAACACTAAAATTCGATTTAGCTTTTTTTTCATTTAAATTTTCTTTTGACATGACTTTTTCTCACCATTTTTTATTGTTTATTATTCTTGTTTTATTTCTTGAACATTTTTAAAAAAATAGCCAAATTTTTGAATGATGGGTTTCAAAGCTCTAGGATCATTTTTTGAATTATCTTTTAGAGTATTTAACAACCCGCTAGCAGCCTTGATAATCTCCTCATTAATCCATTTAGAAATAATTTTCAATCGTTCTTGATAATCCGGTTGTAGTGCTATTTCTTCCATGAATTTGTAAAAATAACTATCGATCAAATTCCAATACTGAATTCTAATTTGCATACCCTTAAAGTATTCGTTCACCTTATTCCATTGAATAGTGTTTAATGAATCATTTTCAGGGAAAAAATAAGCTTTAATGAAAGATTTAACAGTTTTAACCAATAATTTTTCAATCCTTTCGCATTTATCTATGAATGATTTAACATTATTGACCAGACTTTGATCTTGTAAGAAATTCAAGGGTAGCGGAATATAAGAACGGTGCCAACTGTCAACCTTGGCTCTGTTACTGTCTAAACCATAAATTTCTAAATTATATCTTTTTGAAAAGGGAATAATTCCTCCTTCTGCTAATGAAGAAATCCAATCCAATGCTTTAGGAGAAACATAATTATTACCGGGTTCATTTAATCTCAGTAACGATTCTGAATCCCTCCATACTTTCCTATCACTTATTAATTTAAGGGGGGATTTTTCATTTTGATCATTTATAACGTATATTTTCTGAGGATCCTCATGCCAATCATCGCTTAACTTCTCACCTTGGGCCATAAAGATCTTCTTTACGGTAATTTTTCCATTCTCTTCATGAGGGACCAACCATACTCGCCTGCTCTGCCAAGTCAAATAATCAAGATACCCATAAGGAAATCGCCCATCCTTTTCTTCACATATAGATTTATCAGATCGTTCCCAAAATGGAATATCCTCATAATTCTCGGATTGTGAAAAAGGATGTTGCCTATCGTATTGAATTAAGTTCAGCATTAAGGATTCAAAAAGATTAGATCCTTTTATCAAAACGATAATACAAGAGATTAAGGGTCCATGTGAATAGTAGAAAGGAATACTTTTTCCCCCACCAAGTGCAAAGTTCTGAAAAGCAACTAACAATCTTGCTGCATTCTCAACAACCATCGGATATATACGTGAATCCCAGTTATGATCAAATAAAGCGGATGCATTCCCCGAAGATAATGCAGGATTTAATTTAGTGACTGGTGTATAACTATCTATTTCAGGCACCTTAATCTGATAGAATCTATTTTCTGGTTCGTTAAATAATTCAAATTTATGCATCCATTTCTTGAAATACTCATCCAGCGTCTCATGATTAAATTCATTTGCCTGATAAATTGCTTTCCACTCATTTCTATTTTCAGGGCCAAAATTTCTATGCAAGATCGTTAATAATAGCCGATGTAACGACACGATAATCAGGGGATTATCCGAAGTAATTTCTTTTATTTCTTTAGCATTAAAAAGGACATCTTTAATGCTCAACTGCTTAAATTCATTGGATTTCATTTTACATGGAATCCATGGATCTTTTATTAAATTAAATGAGATTTCATTCATTTTTTAATCATCTTTTTGTCTTTTTATTAATAATCCTAATTTATTGCTTAAATATATTCGGTAATTTGTAATATCAAAAAAATACTCACCGGTTTTTCCTTCTTTAGATAATACTACGTGATGGAAATTACGAATTAAAGAATTTTTCTTCCAAGAAAAGGGAATAGAGTTAGCATATTTTGTAAAATATTTGAATATTGAATAATGTGAAACACGAATTCCATGATTCAAGATTATTTTTGCTTCATCATGAGAGGGTTCTCGGTTTAGATATATGGAAAAATTGCCGGTTTCATCCAAAAATAACTCACCATCGTTTTCATAAAGACAAACTAAATTTATTGAGGGGGAAGTTATCCTTGTAAGAGAATTTAAGTACAAATCGGCTTTGGGTGTATTTTCGTTGAGATATGAGGAAAAATCATCAAAAAAATCTTCATTATTGGGATCTGGTATAAGTTTATATCTTGCGGATAATGTTTTCTTTTCGTCTTTACCCTTTTCATCCCTCCCAGCTTCATTAATTGCTTTAATCCACTCTTCTTTTTCTTTTTGAAAAACTTCGGGAATTACCAATTTTTCGGAATATACCTTTTCAATCATGGGTTCCAAATCATCTGGAATGGAAATGGATTTAATTGAAAATGTGTTAAGAAATGTCTTTAACAAGATATATCTTGAATAAATGGGATGGTTGAATTGAGGAATATTGTATTGATTCAATTCCGGTTTAACGATCCAGAATTGGGCTCTTCTTAGTTGGTTTGGTCTATTGATAATTTCTCCTTTATCATCCCGAACATGTCTATGTAAACGACCCATTCTTTGAAATAATAAATCTACAGGAGCGAGGTCACTGATCATCAAGTCAAAATCAAGATCCAGACTCTGTTCGATGATTTGTGTGGAAATTAGTAATTGAATACCCTGTTCATGATCCTTTTCTTTTCCGTATTTGGTTAAAATATCATCTTCTATTTCTTTTCGTCGATTGAATGGAAACCTAGAATGAAGCAAGTCCACTTTGAATCCAGCATCTTCCAAATGTGCAAGTTGACGATAAAAAGTTTGAGCTCTATCAATTTTATTACATATTATAGCTGCTCTTCCCCCATCCTTTAAACACGACTTTAATCTACTGGCGATAGAATTTTCCTCGATCCATTCGATAATAACGCTTTCTTCTCCGGTTTTTTTCAAGGCCGTATCAAATGTTGATATTTTTACCCCATTTTTCGAGCAGATTATCAGTCTTGGATATGCTTTTTCTTCAATCTCTTCTTTATTTGAGTAATAAGTGCTGATTAATTTATTTCGTTTGTAGGAAGGTAAGGTTGCCGATAAAAGAATCACGGTTGAACCTAAATAATGCAACCAGCGCAATAGATCTTCCAAGATAGTGGACATGTAAATATCATACGAATGTACCTCATCAATGATAACCGTCTTACCTGCTAACCCAAATAGTCTAACAAAAAAATGTTTGAGTGGTAAGACAGATAAAAGTATTTGGTCAATCGTTCCTACACCAAAAGGAGAAATCAAGCCTCTTTTGCGGTAAGTAAACCATTCATCAGCAATTATATTAGATTCTTCCTCGTTGTCAAAATTTTTACTTCTGGTCTTTAATATAGCATAATCATCAGACATTATTGCATTTCCATGTAAAAGATGTAAGTTTACACGAAGTCCTTGTTTTATATTTGACAAGAATTTTTGTACTCTTTGAAACATTTGATTAGCAGTTGCTTGTGTTGGTAATGCAATATAAGCGCCTTGTAAATCTTTTGTCTGTTCCAAATAATATTCAAGATATAACGCAGCTTCCGTTTTACCTTCTCCCATAGGTGCTTCTATAATAACTAAACTTGGTGCAGAAATTTTATCTATATTGTCGACAATTTGTTGTTGTAAAGGTCTTAATTCAGAAATAGCTGGGAATACTTTTTTAAAAGTAAGTACTGAGGTATTTTTTAAGGACTTCCAATTATCCCATCCTATTTTCTTTAATGCGTTTTTTGCTCTTGATCGGCTGAGTGAAAAATAATTATGTCTAAGCTCATTTTGATCAGTAAAATCTACAAAATAATCAAAAAATTCTTCATTTGAGCCGATCCAGTCCGCTACTGAAATGAATCCCGCAATAAAGATGAGAAGGGCAATTTGTTCTTCTCTTTTTAAGGGTTGTCTTAAATTGTCAGTTTTATTATTATTATTATTTTGATCTAGACCACAAAACTCTAGCAAACTATAAAGAATTTTTTCTTGAATATCTTTCCATTTCTCATCCCCTAAATATTCTGGAATCAACTCTTTAAATTGTCTTGTTTTTGGAAATCTACCGTGATGTCCTGCTATGATATACTTTAAATCATGGATTAGCAGATCATTCTGAATCTTAAAGTGATGGAAATATGTATTAAATAGTTGAAAGATTAGTTGTCCCGAGAGGATGCTATGAAAGATTTTTTCTGAATACGGTTCTAAATCAAACTTGGTAAGATTATCTGCTAATTCAGGAACTCGTGATTGGAAGATGGGAGTTGCTTTCCCCAAATCATGGATTCCTGCTAGAAATGCTAACATTCTTTTTACCATGTCTTCTTTTTGAGCAAATAAGTGCTTCAATTTAGCTTTAAGAGTCTGAGAAAAAATCTGGTGCCAGAAAATTTCTGCAATAGCAGCTACATCAATTAAATGACAAACAAGAGGATGATAAATAAATATTTTTTCTCCATTGCGGTTAATTCTTTTTGCTTTACCCCATATATATTTCAATACAGTCATAATTTCTGAATAAATTCTTAGATTCACAATTAATAATTAAGTTATTTAAAATGCCTCTATTGTGGGAATTTGTCTTTCAAATCTAGCACTATTTATGGCTTTAGATTCTTTCCAGTGAGTTAATTTTTTTATTATTATCCTGATTTCTTACATTTTTTCTACTATTTTGTCTTATAATATTTATTTAATATTTAACTTCTATTTAAATCTTAAAATTTTATTAATACCACCATGCAATTTAGGTGCCTTAGTAGTTCCAAAATGCATTTCAAACGACTTTTACTTTTTGAAATTCTCAGATCACAAAATGTAGTATTCCTTTAAATACTTTTTCATATACATATTTAGAGAATAGTAATCATATATACAAAAAAATATTATTAACTAGTAAATAATAATTTAAATGATTGAGATAGACTTATTGAAAAATAATTAAAAATCATCCTATTATGAATCAGCAATTTAATCAGATAGTTTTAGTCGGTCATTTCTCGGAGAAATTAATTTTTTCTATTGATAAAGAACTTGTTCATAAAATAATTTTTATAACAGAAAAAGAACCACTTTCAGGAACTCCTGAAGCAAAGAAGATACTTGATAGACTTACTAAATATTATGAAGAACGTAAAATCCCAGTCCAAAATGTAGAGTTTGATTTTCATATACAGACTAAACCAATTGCAGAATTAACACATCTTATTTATCAGCAAAGACTTCAAGATTTCGATAAAATTACAGTAAATATTTCTGGAGGGTTGCGATATATGGTTATTTGGTTATATATTGCATGTTCAATAACTAATACTAAAATTATACATGGTGATTATATTTATGAGGGACCTAAAGAAGTTGGAATATATTCCAATATGAATTTAATAACTATTCCATTTCAACTCATAACAGATAAACAATTTGAATTTTTAGAGTTATTCTTTAATACTTATGATAATTATAGTGATTTTTTTAATCCAAATTTATTTTTTAATAATAATTCGCTTCTATTTAACCGTAGAAAATATGATTCATTAGAAGAGATTAGAGAAGCTTTAGAAAGAAAAAGAAGCGATTCAATATCAAGAGGTTCAATAAATGGGTTTATCCAGAAATTAAGCAAAATATCTGCTCTTAACATATATCCAAATCCAAGAGATAAAAAAGAAAAGACAATTGAGATTAGTTATATAGGAATAGCATATTTTTTACATAAATTATTTTTAAAATCTAAATAAGAATTGAATCATGTTCATTAATTGTAATATATGCTGTTTTGAACTAGAGGAGGATAAAGAAGGATTTTATTATTGCCCTGAATGTGATGATTTTACTTATTTCTCTTAAATCTCTAAAAATTTTACATAGTTTAATAATTATATAACAGATATTATTTAATGATGAAAATAGCGGTTGATGTGGACGGAGTATTACTGGATATTATAACTCCATACACGAAATTATATAATCAATTATATAATGCTGCATATAAAAAGGAAGATGTAAAAAAATGGGAGTTTTACTTAGACTGGAATCTGACAGAAGAAGAAGCATTTAAAATTTTTTATAAAATATATAATAATGCCATTTCAGTCTCATTAACAGATAAACAAGCTCCTAAATATTTACAATTATTAAACCAACAACATGAAGTAGATATTGTATCAGCAAGAAGTTTTAGATTTAAATCGCAATTAAAAGAAAAATTATATCAATGCGGCATAACAAAAGGAATTCATTATAAAAAACTTGTTTTAGTTGATCGAAAACCTTATGACCTAAAACTTCAATATAATTACGATATTTATATTGATGACAATCCTCATTTGGTTGAGCCGATCAAGAATAACGAGAGGTCTATTTTATTATTATTTGATCAACCTTGGAATCGTAGTTGTGTTGATAATGAGAATATCATTAGAGTTAAAAACTGGGAGGAAATCTATGATAAAATTAAAAATTTAATAAATTCTCTCTTTTGATTATCTTTTTTAACATGGGCATTCAGGATGTAGCCCATCTTTAGTGCGTTGATCCTTATAGTATAACTTGGTTATAGCAAGTAATTCTGTATTACTCTACAACTCTAATTAGGTCTTTGAAGTTTACTGTTGTCGAAATTGAAAACTTAATGCGTTCTTAATAATTTAGAAGATAAATTTTTAAATAAAAATAAAAATATATTATTTGAAGGAGGAAATAATTGAGTTCTCTACTACCCTGTTATGATATTCAATTATCTATTCTCCTTCTATCCTCATCTGCGTCCATGAAAACCCACTTTAAAATACAGCCATTTTTACTCTCTCTAAAGTCTTTCATGTCTACAATTTCATCTAAATTCATTTTGATGGCGTCCTGTAAAAACTTCAAGTATTCAAGTCCATATTCTATATATCTGCTTAAATAAAAGAATTCTTCGCTATGTTCAGTTATAAATTCGAGATCAAGCTTCTTTAAGTCTTTATAGAATCTTAAATAGTTGGGTCCATATAATCGATATTTTAAAAAATGGATATCTCTAATATCTATACTTTTCACCTCCTCTCTTTAATTTTAATATTATTGAAAAAAATTTTTAAAAAAACATATTTATCTAAAAAAAATTTATTGGCATTTCTTAATAAAATAATTATTAATCTACTAATTACTTTATAAATAAAGGATGAAAACCAATTAACGCAGCATAAATTGATCAAGTGAACTAATTTTAAATGATTAATAAATATGTCTAAACTTATTACAACGAGGTATTAATGGTTAGAGAGACAATGTTTATTAGCAATCCATTAATTTAGCTAATTTATAACTTTGAAAGCGTTGATTTCTTTAGAGTTACTAACGTTTATATGTCTTTAAATTTGATTTTAAAATTCTCATTCTAAAATTCTCTATTAATCCAAATATTTGGGTAGATACAAATGTTAGTGATGGATTTTTTTATTATTGTGAACCCTTTTTTCTGATAAAAAAAGTTAAGAAATTTGTATAAAGGCAAAGTCCCGCAAAATAAAATAAGCCGATTTTTAAAAGAATGTCGCTGGTGGTACTGACACTTCCTAAAATCAATGAAAATACTCCAATAGAAAACATAAAGCCCATAAATATAAAATAGGTATTATTGTGATTTGCCCACCATTTTGGATTTTTTTCATATTCTTCGAGCAAAACTCCAGTAAACAGAAAAGGCAATGGAAAGAAAATAACTATTCCAGGAATCCACATAAAAATAGAATCGTTTCCAAAAATAATTGCAATTACAAAGAATAAAACAACACAGAAAAACATCAAGAATATACTTAATTGTTTTAATAATTTATAAAATTTCAATTTATTCAATTTGATTCACACTTAGATAAATTTAGTATTTTTTTACATTAATATAACACTTCAATCAATATTTTATAATGAGGGAATTTGCAAAGCCTTTCCGACTTTGGAAGGATGCATGAAGAATAAAAGGGGTATGATAATAGCAGCTTTTTCTTATATAGTTCAGATTGTATATCTAATTGGTAATAAATTAGACTTACAAGATTCACGTGAGGTTTCTATTGAAGAAGGAATTAAATTTAAAGAAAAATTTAATTTATTCTCATATTTAGAAATTTCATCTAAAACAGGAAAAAGTGTAGAAGAATTATTTAATCTTATTGCTAAAATAATTTTAAAGGAAATCCAATTTGAGAGATACGAAAAAAAAGAAGAAAAGTCTATTTTTAAGATTTTTAAAGAGTTAAAACAAAATAAAAATTGAAAAGAGAATTTTAAATTGAGATTTATATCTATCAGCCATGTCTACAATTTGATGAAGAAACAAGTGTGTGGGAGATTGTTCGAAGTGTGCCCTTTTTGAGATTATTAGTACCACGATTCATTGAAGAACAGCCAATTAGAGAAGATAAAAATGTTGAAAATATAATTGATGTGTGAATTAGCCAGATTATGGATTTGGTTGATATCCCTCGCTTTGACGACATCTCTAAATATGACTTAGAACACTCCACGATATTAGCAAGAAAGGTGTATGAGAAAGGAGAGGATATGGTTCGCAAATTTATGGTCTGGAAAACCAATAAAAGTGAAAGTAAAGAATATCCAGAATATGTCGTATATCACATGGATTATAGTAAAAATCGAAAAGAACCATTAAAACGCTCTATAAAAATTACAGATAGCCTAGCACAGAGTTGGGAATTATTAGATAACGCAGTGAATAGTGAAATGATAGGCACTACTGGTTTATTAAAAAGAGGATGGAACGAATACTCAATAATGGATACACGAGCAATGTAATATAATTATAATAAAAATATCTTAAGAATTAAAATCTTTTACCGTATCTAGCGGAATTTTGATGGTCAACAAGAAGGAATTTATATTTATTTTTAACTTTAACAGGAGTTAAGGATTAATATATTCCCTTGATCCGCTACAAACTATCAAAACGAGAAAGTGAAAAAATTGATCGTAATGATTTAATTATTCCTGGAGTAAAAATATCTTATTATGATAATGAGGTTGATAAAATACTCAAACCTATATTTGATTCAATCTGGAATGCTTGTGGAATGCCATATTCGCTAAATTTTGATGATAATGGGTAAATCGAATGAAAAGATCGATAATCTAACTGATTTTATAAAAGACATGTATAACTTCTTTATTGTGAAAGATATTGAAAGAGCGGAATTTGAGATCAAAGACATAGAAGAGCTTGATAAAGAGTCTAAGGATTATTATAAGAAACAATACAAACAGTCACAGCAATTAAAAGAGAAATATAAGAAGTTGACTTTTAAATAATTTCTTTTCCTACTTTTTTTTATTATTATAAAGTTGGCTTTTTCCATACATCCAAGATTAATTTTTTATTATCAAAAGTATAATCTTTTATTTCCCAATCATTTGTAAATTCAATTTTATTCCTAGTCTTCTCCTCAACGATTATATCTAAAAGATTAAATCCTCCCCCAATATTACCATATTGTATTACAATGTTAGCTAATTCTCCCTTTTCATACAATAAAACTTTATATTCCTCATCAGGAGGGTATTCCTCTAAAATTACTATTACTTTTTCCTTTATTATTTCGATTCTCGCCATATTTTTTCATCACATTAATCTATTAATTTATAGGCTTTATTCTCCAAATTTAATTTAATCTCTCATAATTCTTAAAAACTTGTATTTATCATTTATTATTCCAGAATAATTTATTTGTTTAAAATGGATTTTTATGCTTTCTTTATTATTTTCAAATTCTTGTAAGATCGCAAATTTCAAGCTATTTGACTATAAGAGATGATGTTTTAGTTGATAGCAAAGAAATATACTGCTTAAATTTAATATTGATAATAGTGAGGAACTATTTACAAAACAATAGAAAGAAATTGAAAAAAAGGAAATGATAGTATATAATAAAAATTGGGCAATAAAAAGAATGTCCGTTTTAAATGAGAAAATTAAGTATTATAGGGATAGAATACATGAAAAATGTAAAAAACACTATCAATTTTCTAATGAAATAAGAGAAGAGCATAAAGATATAAACGTTATGATAGAAATATTAAAGGAATTATATGCAGAAAAGGAATACTTAGAGGATAAATATTTTCCGACACCAATTCCTATTTGGATGTTTCCTTAATATTTTTCCCCTTTTTAATAATCTTTCTAATAGTCGACAAAATTATCTCTCAAATGGTAACAAGCAATTAAATAATAATATTAAAAAACTTTCTACCGCTTTTACTTCTTTAAATTTAACTATAGGTTTATTAATTTGACCGTGTGAGCCTGCTTCATTAGCCATTCCACTTATAAAAGATTTACTCGATTGTACTAATGATTTTATAGATTCAGTCATATTTTTACTATATTTTGGAAATTTAAAGATAGAATCAACATTTTTTCTAATGGCTTCTGCAAGCGGATTAACCTCCCCATCTTCAGTTTCTATGGATTTCCCCCATTTTTCAATTTCGGCGATATTATGTTTTAATAACAATGTTTTATAGAAACTTTCTAAGACATTTCTGCTTTCTGCTAGAGCATTGTTATAATCTCTTTTAGAAACATGCTCATAAAAAGTATCTAAATATTCAATAACATTTTTGAATTTCTTTCTATGTAATAATTCAATTGCTTTTTTCTTTTCTTCTGCTTCAGCTGTCGTTCCATAATATCTTAAAAGCCCATCAGCTCCCAGCGAGATAAAATCGAAACCTAAATAATTTAAAATTCTGTTTATAAGGTTACAAAATTCTTCTTGAGTGGAGAGGTTATTTTCAATAAAATCCTCAGAAAACTGAGTCACGGCAATATAAAGATATGGGATTTTTCTATATGTTTTTCCAAAATATTTCTTTTTTAACCATATTCGTAGATCATCTAGGAAATCATAAAGGCATTTGAAAAGTACTCTTAAAAACATAAAATCATAGTTCAGAATATAAGCTTCATTTTTTGGTTCTTTATTTATATTATTCAGAGAATATTTTATTCTTACTGTAATACTTTCCATTAGTTGATTATATGTTTTTACATTACATCTATTATAAAGACCTAAATCTATATTAAATCCTTTTTTATCTAAATCATTGAAAACATAACCGAGCCAGAAATAGGTTGCCATATTATTAGGATTATCAGAATGATGACGAAAGGAATTATAAAATCCTTCAGTTGTTTGAATCGAGAAAGGATATAACCTAAAAAGCCTATTCAACAAACTAAGAGCGTTTCGCTTATCATATTGTATTATTTCTTTCATTATTATTATTTCATGTGTATGTTTTTATTTTATCTTTTTTTTTCTTTCTTACCTTACTTTTTCTTCTACAAATTTCTCATTTTGTTGTTTTTTGTCCTCTATTAATTTCTTCCTTTGGTTCTCTAGAATTTTTTTCATACTTTCCGTGTATTCTTGTTGCCCCTTCCTTCGACTCAGTATACCATCTACAAGGAAAAATAATGAAGTTCTAATTAATTCTGCATCTTCTAAACATTCCGCATCTGTTCTTCCATGCAAACCTTTACTTAAAACATCATGTATTGTTTTTAAAGGATTAAACTGCTCTGGTTTTAATATCGGCGGTAATAAATCCTTTACAAGTGCTATTTTGTCTTTAGTATTCTTAGTCTTTCCTACCTTTTCTAATGCTACTCGATATTTTTCTAATTCTTCCCCACCCATTAAGTCTGGTATCGATTCCAGTAATTCTCCAATGATATCTTCAACAATTCTTCTATAATAAGCAAAAGCACCTATTCCATAACTTTGAGATTCGCATGTTTTCCCTTTTTTATAGTAGTTGGAATAGTTCTTTAAAATCTCTTTTAAATTTATTTCAATATCAATATCCCAAGCGGGAAATTGACCTATTTTCTCAATATATTGTCTATTTTTTCCTATTCTTAAAGAAAACATCCTATTGAATTTTTCACATGATGCACAAGTATAATTCAAATGAATAATTTTATTCTTTACTTCTAAAGGATATCCAAATGAAGCTATAGGGGCTGGCATCGTTACTTTTGGCTTAGAAGGGATTTCCTCGTGTAAATATTTATGAGAAAATCTGAAGGTTCTAATCTCTTTACAAATTGGGCAATACATGTTAATATTTACATCCTTAATATCATGAAAATATGAGGGTAATTTGAAATCAAATTTTCTGTAGAGTGGATACTCCTCAAGAAATTTTGCGTCTGGCATTATTCTATTCACCCAAAAAATCTTAACATTATAATAAATAAAAGACAAATGATTTTTTAAACTCTGTTACACTAAATCCTAAAGAAGTCTTTTTTCTTGATGATTTTACTTTATGAGTAGGCTTCCTTCGAAATGATAATTCCCAATCAAAAAACGATTTTGGTTTTTCCACGTGATCTAATGTGAGTTTTCCAATAATATATCCAGAGACTTCGACAAATTTCAGAATAAAGTATAAGTTAAAAATAGAAAAAAATGAAGTTACTTGTGTATTTTATAAACGAAAATTTAATCATAAATAAAATTTTTGAATAATTTTCACTTAACAATGATGGTAATTTCTAATCTTCTTTTAGTAGAAATATAATTATTTTTTCCTGTGTCTTTGAAA
>CAYSZJ010000083.1:0-18033 GCA_964435435.1 uncultured archaeon | reverse complement strand
AGAAAAAGTTTAATATTTTTAAATATTTATTTTGCTAACTTTCGAAGTTAAGTTTTAAGTTATTTTTATAGGTTTAAATAAAATCCCAATATTTTTTGTATTGAAATAAATTTAAATAATGGTTCTTAATATTAAATTAATTGAAGATTAGATTCAAATCTCTTTAAAAATAATACAATTCGATTCGAAGAATTAATTCTAATAGGAAGAAATATATAAGAATTTATTCTACATTTCCCGTTATTATTATAGATTTAATGGAGTAAATTATTGTTTATAATGGGTGTTATTAATTTCAAAAGACATAAGTAAAAATAAAATTGATAGACAGATTCTAAGAAAACCAGAAGGATTATATCGTAAATTATTTGAAACTTCACCAAATATGATTATTTTAATTAATAAACATGGTGAAATAATAGATATAAATACTCAAACGTTAGAATTTTTACATCTAGAAAAAAAATATATTATTGGGAAGGATATAGGAGAGTTATCCTTTATTCCAGTTGAAATATTACAAAATTTAAAAAAAAAATTTAGAGAATTACTAGATAACGGTTATATAAATTCAATCGAATTAAAACTTGAAAGCCTACGAAATGAGACAAAATGGATGAGTATCCAAGGATCGATTGTACAAGTAAAAAATGAAACTCTTATTCAGCTTATAATTCATGATATTACTACTAGAAAGAAGGCTGAATTTCTAATTAAACAAGAAGTAAAAAAACTTAAAGATTTAGATCAGAAAAAAACTGATTTTGTAAATCGTGCATCTCATGAATTAAAAACTCCGATTTCTTCGATATATGCAGCATGCCAATTGCTTTATGAATTATATAAAGATGAATTGAATGAAGAAGCTTCAGATTTATTAGAGATTGCATTAAGAAGCGGAGCTAGACTTAAAAATTTAATCTATAATTTATTTGATGTTTCAAAAATAGATTCTTATAATTTTAAATTAACTAAACATAGAATTGATTTAACCAAAATATTTAGGGATTGTATAGAAGATTTATCTTACCTTATTAACAATAATCGATTAAAACTTTCATTAGATTGTCCAAAAGAAATATTTATAGTAGTGGATCAATTTAAAATAGAAGAAGTAATTTCAAATATTCTCATGAATTCAATTAAAAATACTCCATCTGGAGGGAAGATATTTTGCAATTTGAAAAGAAAAGACAATTATATTGAAGTTTCTATTAAAGATACGGGCATTGGAATTACAAAAGAAGAAATGAAAAAATTATTTACAAAATTCGGAAAAATTGAGAGGCGTAGTTTAGACGTTGAAATTGATAATGAAGGTTCAGGTCTAGGGCTATACCTATCAAAAAAAATTATTACTTTACATGAAGGTCAAATATGGGCTGAATCAGAAGGTAGAAACAAAGGTACTAAAATTATTTTTACTTTACCATTAAATTAAGGTTATTTTAAATATTAGAAGATCTTATTGTTTTAATAATTCTCATACTTATTAATCATCTTGAGAAGCGATAAAAAAATGAAAACAGACTATATTTTTAAAATTTGTATATTAGGACAAAGTGGAGTTGGAAAAACATGTTTCGTTAGAAGACTTTGTTATAATAGTTTTGATGCAAATACAAAAGAAACCTTAGGTCTTGATTTTTTTTCATATGATCTCACATTAACTATTCAAGAAAAGGAAGTATTTGTAAAACTTTCAATATGGGACTTTGGATCACAAGAGCATTTTAAAAATTTATTTAGATATTATATAACAGGGGTTAATGGGCTTTTTTTAGCTTTTGATCTTGTAAACGGTCAAAGTTTATTAAATCTAAAATGGTGGTATGATAAATTGCTTGAATATAATCATGAAAATATCCCAATAATGCTTTTAGGCACAAAAAATGATTTAACTCATAATTCACCAATAAAAAATATTGTTGATGAACATACAATATTCTCAACACTAAACGAATTTAAGATCAAGAACTTTATCCGAACTTCGTCGAAAGAGAATTATAATATCCTACAAAGTTTTGAAAAATTGGTAAGAGAAATCTTAATATATTATGAATTGTAATACAATAAATTTTATCCAAAAATTTATCCTCCAATGGTTAATTCTTAATCAAATCCACCACTAATTATTTATATATATTATTTCTATGATCAATTGAAAAAGAGTAATAAAAACTGAAATTAATTCATTTTAATTTCTGGGTTTAATGTGTGTTGATAGTGCCGATAGAATTTTATAATCCACCATTAGCGATACTAGCATCTGGATCAAAATTAGGAGTTGAGCTTGGAGGTTCAAAGAGTATTCTAAGTATTGATAGTTTTCATAATTTATACTCTGAGGGAATTATTTTTAGCGAGTTAAGTTGGGGGGTCTTTTATCAAGAAGAGGGTTTAGAAGATCAAATTGACACTTTTGAAACCAAGCAATATGATTCTGTGCGTGAAAATCCTGAAGCATTAGTTAATACTATAGTAGAAAGTATTTATAATATCATTAACAATGGAAAACTCTTTTATGGAATTGCTGATTTTGAAGTAGATGCTTTTCTCAATCAGAATACTATCATTCCAGGATTAAAATTGGATTATGAAATTATAAATAAGCTACTAGAGGCTCATAAAAAGACGAGAGATGAAGAATTATTCCCTAAAATATTATCTGATGCAAAAGGAAGTCATAAAATCAAGGCAGAATTTCAAGGTAGTAAGAAAAAGAATCTTCATCTTTTTGGGACAAAACTAGAAGATTTTGCTGATAATTTAAGATTAGCTAAGGGTTTCGCTACAGGAATCGTGTGCACTTCCCGAGGGGCTGCTAATCTTTATATTATGAGTGATAATATCGCATTTGGAGATGATGTGCTTCCAGAGCTTTATGTTGATGAGGAAAATCTTCAAATAATCGATTTAGGAATTGAAAGGAAATTATTATTTCCTATTAGTTGGTTCAGAATTGATCTGGGGATGAAATCTTTAGAAACATTGGAATTATGGAATGAAATTAAAGATAATCCAAAGTTAAAGAAAGCAATTGAATACTATGACCGATATATCACTGGATTGGTTTATAAAAAATTCCAAGTTTTAGCTTCTACTGAAAAGATAGGCAGAGATGGAGAGGAATATTTCTATAATCTTACTCCTACAGAAAGAAAGCAGACGCTCAGAGATATGGCTGAGGCAATAAGAAAATTAACGGATGAGTACAAGAAATAGAATATTCTTATTCTTTTAGAATTCTTGGAGCCTTGAAAAACCCATCTTTTTTGTGTTGAGCGTTTTTTAAGGCTTCTTCATTTGAAAGGGATTTCCAAGGAATATCTTCGCGGAACACATTCTTCAAACCATCTATAGGATGAGTGGTCGGTTTTACGTTAGTAGTATCTAAGTTGTCTAATTTCTTGAAATAATTTAAGATAT
Organism: uncultured archaeon; assembly: GCA_964435435.1. GTDB lineage: Archaea > Asgardarchaeota > Lokiarchaeia > Sigyniarchaeales > SOKP01 > Loki-b32. The sequence continues at coordinate 14,604 of CAYSZJ010000083.1, read as the reverse complement.
CTCCTAATTGTTTAGAAAGTTTTTCTTTTTCCTCCTCTGTTAAATCTAATAAAGCTAATTTTGAAATATGTTCTATAGTTTCTTTAGAAAATTCTTCTTTCTTAGACATACTGAATTCAATAAAATATAGTTGTAAATTATAATTAAGCTTAATCATCTTAGTATTGTTAAAAATAATTATTTATAATAAAAAGAATTATTTAGTATCTTCCTTTTATTTGAAATATGAGTGATAAAGAAGACTTATGGCTTGAAATTCCAAGTTATGCTTATATCTCTCTTGCTCGTAGGGGTATGGAAAAAATTTCCTTAGATCAATGTTTTTTGAAAGGATGTGATAATGAAGACCCTAAATTATTAGAACCTTTTAAGAAGGAAGAATATGAGGAGGAAAACAAGCAAATTAAAAAAATCCATATAAAGTGTAAAAAATGTGGAGGCATATTTATTTTAAAGTTAATAACTTTAAACAAAGTGGCAAAATCAACTAAAAATGAAAAGGAAGAACCTCTCTCAATGGGCTTAGTCTACGCTTTAGATGAAAAAGAAAATTCACTAGGTCATATTGGTTATTTTTGAAAAGAAATTTTTTGATGATTTTTATAAAAATTATTCTTAAAAATTTGATTTGATTTCTTTATATATCATATGAATTTTGATTTTTATTTATTTGATTTAGATGGTACATTGCTCCACCTTGGCAATATTAAGGCTTATGCAGAAGAAATCTTGGTGGAAACTTTAAATAGACTAAAAGCAAGGTATCCTCCAATTAGGAATGAAAGATTTAAACTATGGTCGTCTGAGGAAGGTTATTTAAATGTTTTGGAAGAATGGGGGGTTGAAGAACCACAAAATTTTTGGAAATTTTTCGATGAAATAGATTTTGATAAGAGGAAAATTCTTATTAAAAAAAAGAAGGCTTTTTTATATCAAGATGTAAAGTATGTGTTAGAAAAAATTTATCTTCATAAAGATAGCAAAAAACTTGCAATTGTGACAAACACTGCATATTATATATGTGAATATATTTTAAATAAATTTAATATCAATAAATTTTTTCATGAAACCTTTAGTTTGGGTTATTATAATAATGATCAAGAATTAGCTAAACCTTCTCCAAACGGAATTCTCACTATATTGGATAAATTTAAATATGATCCAAAAGAATCGAAAGCTATCTTAATAGGAGATTCTAAATTGGATATAATTGCTGCCAAAAAAGCTAATATTTATGCATGTTTAATAAGAAGGGACATAGATACACGTAATAGGCATTATAAGAATTGGGATATCCAACCAGATTTTGTCATAGAAGAATTAGATGAACTTTTTTATTTATAATACTAATAAGTTCAGAAATTATTTGCCTAATCCCTCGAAGTTAATGAAATAATACAAATTGAATGAATAATATTAAATAATCGAACTGATTTTTATTAAATATTGAAAATCTTAAGAGACTAGTCCAAATGTCGACAAAATTAGGAGAAGAAGACACACTAAGGAAAAAAGTGTGGAAAATCATCAATCTAATTCAAGCAAATCAACTATTTGTACATTCTAAGGAATTAACAATTAAGCATTTTGATGAGAAAAGCAAAAAGGTAAAAACCCAGGTCTTACCAGAAATATTATCTTTATGTGTTTTAAATGCGTTAGTGCCTAACTCTGCGATACTTTTAATTGGTGGGCATGGAGGTGGGAAGACCTCTATCTGTAAACTTTTAGGAAGAATGTTTACTGCCAATTCCCTTAATGAAATTGAGAACTCAATTATAAGAGGTCATCCTCAATTAACCGAAGAGAAACTTATAGGCACATTAAAACTTGGGAAATTAATGAAGGAAGGCAAAGAAGAGGTTGTATGGCGACAATTTGTTACAAACTTCTGGAAAATTATTGATGAAGTAAACCGTCTAACACCATATGCTCAGGATATATTACTCTCTCTACTTGCTGAAGGTACTGTTAAATACTACGATACAATAACTACAATAAATAAATATTGTTTATTTGCTACAATAAATCCTCATGATGTGGGTACTTTTGAATTATCTAAACCTTTTTTGGATAGATTTGGAATTTCTGTTCCGATTACGATGCCTGCGAGTCATGATTTGCAAATAATCTTAACAGGGAAAGATGAAAAATACTCAGGTTATGATGAACTCATTCAAGTTCCTAAGATTCTGACTATTGATGATCTGATGGAAGTATGGTATTGTGTCAACAGAATGCCCTTCTCATCCGAGGTAAACAATTATATTCATGCTATTATTAGAGAATTTACATTATGTGCTAGAATTGATAAGGGAAATACTGAAGATCTTAAACCAAGCACAGGTTTATGCTCAGGCTGTCATTTCAACACTGTTCAGAATATTTGTAATAAGATAGATTCAATATTAAGTGTGAGAGTAGCGAAGGATCTTCTTCGATACTCAAAAGCAGTTGCATGGTTGTTAAATCTACCCATAGTTGATATTAATGTTGTTAATACTATTGCTAGTTATGTTATTTCACACAGAACAGAATATGTCAAGAGAGAATTAGATAAATCTCCTTATTATGGGAATAAATATGAATTTTCCAAGAATATATTAAATTTGATTAAAAAGCGATATAAAAAGCGTGAGATTTGTTATCAAATTACTGAAAGATTTCGGGAAGGAAACCCTAAAGAAAATGATTTAACTGAATTAAAAAAGTTTGAGAAGAATGATTTAATAGTTAAATATGATTTAATCTCATTTGTAAAATCAGTTGATAATAAAATATATCCTCCTCTTGCTCAACAAATAAGTGAGGCTGCTAAAAAAGGAGATATAACTAAACTCGCTGAAATACGAAACCAACTAATGGAAAACATAGAATTTCCAAATAGAGGAGATTTAATTGAATGGTGTAATCGAGAACTTTATAAACAAACAGTCACGGATTACATCATTAAATATTCATATTGGAAAGAAGTGTGGGCTGATGTCGCTGCTGAATTTTCAGATTTAGATCAGCCTTTGAAAGAAGCTTTTAACCAAAGGCAAACAAAACAGATACGTACAGAAGATTTATTAATTGAAATTAATGTTACCGGAACGAAAGAAGATTCATTAGTAAATATTCAAATCTCTGGAGGATCAGATGCCCTGAAATTAAGATCATTAATGGATAATTTAGAATATATACAAAAACAAGAATAATATCAAATAATCACATTGTCTAACTCTCTTAAAATTTTTCTAACATTTTCATGAGATCGTTTAGAATCGCAATTGTAGTAAAGACTCTCTCTTGAAATTTTGCAATATTATTCATTGAATCAATTAAGTATATTATATATTATATTCAAACTATTTTCAATTATTTCTTATCCGTTAACTTAATTTCTAAAATATTTTAGACTAAATCGATTATGTCATTTTCTGTTATTCTTTTTTGCTTCATAGAAAATGGAATTGATCTAAAATAAGCACCTGTACCTAAATATAAAATAAGTATTAATGAAAAAAAATCAAAATCCTCTAATGTAGATAGAATTTATTCATATCAAAAATAATGATTTAGCTGAGTTATGCTCAAAAAAAAGTTATAAGAGACATATAATGTCACAACCTTTATATATTCAAGAATAATATTTATTGGATATGTGAAAAATAAAAAATTTCAGCCTTAAATGCCATAAAGAAAACATAGTTTAAAAGGTTTTGCTTTTTTGAGTACGTTTGTCGAAATATGTTGAAATTAACGGCATATAAAAAGGGAGGATTTAAATACTTGAATTCTCTTGATTATTTTTACCGAACCAATTATAAATAATCTTGTAAAAGAAAATTATAAAAAAAATCTTGATATATAAAAAAAAAAATGAGAGAATCAGGCACCCATCGGAAATTGCTGGGATATTTTTCATCAAAAAAGCGTACCTTACTCTTAGCAGTAGCTTGTGCGGCTATGTGGGGATTGATCTGGTCAATAACACCCTATGTGACGGGTCTGGCATTTGATGTAATATACGATAACCTATTAAATAATAAGAAGAGTAACGCAGAGATCCTCTTATACATTGGGATTCTCACATTTGCCGCTGTATTTGGATTCCTAGTCCAAGGTCTTGCGACATTTTTCGGGGGGAATTTACATCAAGGAATCATCAAAGAACTCCGAGGAGACGTGTTTGATTCGCTCCAAAAGCAATCGCACAAGTATTTTGACGAGCACAGTACTGGAGAACTAATTTCTAGGTCCACATCGGATATAGGGTTATCAGCAGAATTCTTCTGGGCAATACCCATTAATGGTACGTTAATGATATCCGAATTTTCTGTAATTTTATTGTTATTATTCAATATCGACATTTTTATCGGAGTTATCTGTGTAATTTCTCTCCCATTGATGTGGTTGACGTCAAGACAATTCAAGAAAAAATTCTTTCCATTATATTTCCAGGCTCGAAAACAAATCGGTATACTCAACAAAGTTATGCAGGAAAATATCGCCGGAGCCATTGTTTCACGGGTTTTTGACGCGAGAGAGAAAGATATTATGAGATTGGATCGAGATAATTCGCAATACCGGGATATTCTAATTAAAGCACACAAGTATGGTGCAGCAATTCGACCTCAAATGCTTCTACTTGGTGGCATTGTTGTTTCATTTGTAATATTATTCGGGGGATTTCAAGTCATTAACGGTGAGATGACACCTGGAATTCTTGTCGCAGCTATAATGCTCTCTGGGCGCCTTTTTGTACCAATCAATCATGCAACTCATATTGGAGTTATTTTAGGAATGTCTCAAGCAACAGGAACAAGGGTTTTTGACATAATTGAAAACATCCCAATGATAACGGATGATCCAGACGCGATCGAGCTTCCCGAGGATGTAAGAGGTGAAATCAGGTTTGAAGGTGTGAGTTTTGGTTATCGGAAAGAACCAGTATTAGAAGATATTACCTTGTCAATTCCAGCGGGAAGTACTCTAGCCCTCTTGGGTGGGACGGGTTCAGGGAAGAGTTCCTTGATCAATTTGATCCCAAGGTTCTATGATGTTACGAAGGGGGCTGTAAAAATAGATGGGATTGACGTTCGAAACTTGAAACTAGAATCAATACGGAGGAGAATTGGATTTTGTGATCAAGAAACATTTCTTTTTTCTAGGAGTGTCGGGGAAAATATCGCATTTGGGAATCCACTTGCGAACAGAGAGGAAATTGTTCAAGTGGCAGAAATTTCCCAAATTCATGACTTCATCGAAAGTCTCCCTGACGGATATGACACTGTAATTGGAGAACGGGGAGTGACTTTGAGTGGCGGTCAGAGACAACGGCTTTCCATTGCTCGAGCACTTCTCGCGGATCCATTAATCGTAGTCTTTGACGACGCACTCTCATCAGTTGACGTCAAAACGGAGAGAAAAATCCAAGAAGCGTTAGAAGCATTGCTAAAAAACAGAACGACAATTTTCATAACTCAACGCCTTTCAACAATTAAATTTACAGATTGGATTGTGATAATGGATAGAGGAAATATTACAGAGCAAGGAACCCATTCCGATTTACTCGCTAAAAATGGTATCTACAAGCGTCTCTTTGAAACTCAAATCGATGGAATCGTGGACCTCTCGTTAATCGCAGAAATGGAGGAAATGGAGGAAATGGAGGGTGACATGTAAAATGAGTTCTGACAAAAAAAAATCCAAAAGAACCCTCTCTGATATATTTTTGATTAAACGTTTAGCGAAATATCTTTTGACTCACAAGAAACTGATGCTGATTGCGCTGGTAATGATTATTGTACAAACGATATTTTTTGCTTTGGGACCATACCTGGTAATGAAAATTCTCGACAATTACCTAACTCAAGACAAAGAAATGGAGTTTCTTGGTATCGTGTTTCTATATCTTGCCATGGTATTCCTGCGTTTTATCCCGATGTACATTCTACTTTGGGTTCTCTTGATCGCCGGTGAAAAGACGATGTATACCTTAAGAAAAGATACTTATGAGAAACTGCAAGACAATAGCATGGATTATTTTGACAAGACACCGGCGGGGGACTCACTAGCTCGAATGACAAGTGACATCGATTCCATTCAACCAATACTTTCTGGCGAGGTTTTGATGGCCTTGTCATCTATTTTTATGGTAATGGGAGGGCTTATCGTCTGCCTGTCGATTTCTCTCACGTTAACACTTATTACCTTATCTCTTTTCCCGGTCATTATCATATTTTCCTTTTTCCAACGTCAGTTTGTGCGGAAGAAATGGGATGATTATAGAGAGTTTAATTCAAAATTTATCGCGTCAATGGCGGAAAATATTTCTGGAGCACGAGTTTCACAATCTTTTGCGCGATCCGAATTTAATCGGGTAGACTTCGATGAATTAAATGAAGAATTTTATCAAAAAGGATTGAGTGCTTTCCGTTGGAGTAGCATTCTAAATCCATTCTACGAGGCATATACCAAGATCACAATTATTATAGTCCTATTTATTGGGGGGACTATGACGCTGAAAAGCCAAGGTGGTGTCACGGTAGGAAGTTTAGTTCTTTTTATCATATACCTCAATCGATTCCTCGAACCACTAATGATCCTTGCAGGATTATACGCCCTCATCCAGACTTCCTTTTCGGCATTTGATCGTATTGTCACCCTAATTGATACACCCTCATCGATAACGGAAGCCGTGGACGCTAAACCATTAGCCTGTCATAGTGGAAAAATAGAACTTAATAAGGTTACATTTTCTTACGAGTCGGGAAAAACAAGGGTGTTGGAGGATTTTAGCCTCTCCATTCAGCCCAATGAATGTATAGCGATTGTTGGGGAAACCGGTTCAGGAAAAACCTCCATTATAAGTCTCATCTCGAGGTTGTATGACATTCAAGAAGGTTCTATCCGAATTGACGGGCAGGACATCCGAGACGTGACGCTTTCTTCACTCCGGAAATCCGTGGGAGTTGTCCTACAAGAGCCATTCCTTTTCTCAGAATCCGTCCGATACAATTTATGCTATGGAAAGGATGCTTCTGACGAAGAAATAAAAGAAGTTTTAACATTAGTCAGCGCCGAGTTCGCTTACGATTTATCTGACGGTCTTGACACGAAGGTGGGTGAGAGAGGCGGTTGGCTTTCTTTGGGGCAACGACAATTAATCTCCTTTGCTCGTGCTCTCATCACAAATCCAAAGATTATTTTACTAGATGAGGCAACCTCTTCAATCGATCCCCAAGCCGAGCTCCGGATCCAACATGCGTTATCCAAAATGCTCGAGAATCGAACTTCCATAATCGTTGCACACCGATTAAGTACCGTCCGAGCCGCTGATAGGATCATCGTACTCGACGCGGGGAAAATCATTGAAGAAGGAACCTTTGACGAGCTCCTTACACGGAAGGGAGAGTTTTACAACCTGTACAAGTTGCAATTCCGACACGAGGAATAAAACAAGAATATTTATCGAAAAGATCCCTAGAATGATTAAATAGATCAGGATCATTATCCAACTGAAATTTTTTTAACAGACTAAGGTAAAGAAGATAAAGAATTAATATATTATATTAGAGACTACTAAATAAGTCTTAATTGTTAAATTTATAAAGATACATATAGTATTTAGCCTCTAATATTTAATATAGTTAAGAGTTATTATGATTAAAAGTTATGATTGTTTATATTTCTATAAGAAATGAATTAAAAGTTGACTATACCCCCACTATGAGAATAAATGATTTAATCGAAAAAAATCTTAATAATAAATTCATATAAAAGAAATGAGTGCCAAAAGTAGAGATTTGAATATTAAAGAGAATACAATCAAAAAACTAGCTAAAATCGCATTTAATAAAGCACTTGCGGAATTTTATTACCCTCCATTAAACGACCCTAATTATATTTTCGATTACACTCATTTAGAGGGTTTCTATATTGATCCTGATCATAAATGGCAAATTACAATGAATCTCGCTAATACGCCATTATTCAAAGAAGATCAGGAATATATTGATTATTTTCATATCATCTCACTTCATGAAATCTCTCATTATCAGATTATACCATATGATGGCCTTATCAATGCTAATTTGCTCAGAGCTGCAATGACAAAAGTAAATCAAAATTTTGCACCTATTGTAGTTAATATTTTTGCGGATCTAGTCATTGATACAAAACTGTATCAAAAATATCCACAGTTAATTATATGGGAGGTGAAAATTACTTATGAACACATTAGAAATAAGGGATCAGTTTGTAATTTTACCAAATTTTTATTTAGGGCTTATGAAAAAATGTGGAATCTAGATATTCTAAGCGACATTACACTTATAGAATTGGATCCCTTAGCAGAGAGAGTGACTAAAACAATATTAAAAGATTTTGAAGATGAATCAACATGGGAAAAGAAAGTAGCACTAATAGCTGGTTATTTAAAAAACTTAATTAATGACACATTTGCGTTAATAGGATCTGGTGGAATTTCTGACAAAGATAAAGAAAAAAGGAAGAGTCCTGGAGGAGCAATTGTAGAAATCCCTAAAGATGTTTTGGAAGTTATGGAAAATCCGCTAGAAAACAAAAACTCCGATAAACTAAAGGAAGGTAATGAAGATGAGTTAAGGCAAAAAGCAGAGGAATTTGCGAAGGATATTCCATATTCGGAATTTGGAGGTCCCGCTCGCCAGGCAGGAATTCTAATTGATGGAAGTCCCTTAGCTACTTGGTATAGAGGATTGGCGAAAAATCTTATCGAGATTAAAATATTTGAAGAAAAACCAGGAGGACAATTACCAGTTTATCCTGAAATTTGGCGTATTGGAGATAGAATGGAAGAATTAGATATTGTACAAACCCTATTAACTAGCCCTGTAATCATTCCAAACATGACAACACGGAAATGGGCGTTTAGAGAAGGTTCTGGACACTTAATAGAAAAAAAAATCCCAGATCTCTTAATTGTATTAGATTCTTCAGGTTCAATGGGTTGGAATTATACTTCAAGAACAAAAAGGGGAAAGGGTCCATATCATACAGCACTAGTAGCAGCATTTGCCTCTTTACATTATGCCGCAAGTAAGGGTGCTAAATTTAGCATAGTAAACTTTTCAAACAGAGCAGATATTTGTCATTGGACCTCTGATTATAAAAAAGCTGAAAAAATTTTATTGAGATATCAAGGAGGAGGGACTTTTTTACCGATAAAAGAAATTGCTCAGCAGTGCGAAAAAGCAGATAGAAATGTGCTTGTATTTATCATTACTGATTTTGGTATTTATAATTGGAGCAAAGCTAAAAAAATTATGACAAACTTAGCTCAAAAAGGGCATAAAATAGTAGGATTTTTCATAGGGTCAAAGAGAATTCCACAAGATAAATTTAAGAACTTGCTTGATAAAGTAACATTCTATGGTATAGGAAATCCTAAAGATTTAATTAATCTAGTTATACAAGAAGTTAGAAAGTATTATTTATAGTCTAACGTTTGCTGATTTCACGTAAGTAAAGCTTCATAAAATAACGTTGACTTTGACAATAAAGAAGCTTATCCTTCTGTGTTAAATGTCTACATTTTAGTAATACATTTGAAATATCTGACAATAGTTTAAAATTGTCATACTTTGCCTTGTTGGGTATCTCTTCTACCCGTTGATTAAATGTATCATTAATTATTTTTATTTCATAGAACAAATCTTTAAGATTTAGAACAGGTTCTGAATCCTCTAATCTTAAATCATTCATTGTTTTTATTTTTTCCTCACGGTTCATTAAATTATCATTAGTAAAATTTTCGGATTTGTTTTCAAAGAATTCATTGCAAATCCCTTTATGCCTATATCTACAATTTACACAAGCACTAGAACTCTAGCAGATATGATTCGACAAGTTTTAGGGGATTTTTTGAGAAAATGTTCCGATTCACTTAAATTTGAACTCATCATTTTCTTGGTTCTTAATTATTATTGGATATAATTTTTATTGTATTATTCTTAGACTTCTCTGATAATAGCAGAGAAATATCCACATATATATTAAAAACATATAATTTTATCTTTTGAAAGTAAGTGATATCTTGGTAATATCCTCGATTAACTAAATATAGTTTATTTATTTTAAAGGTGAAAAATAATCATATAATTTTCTTTTAATGATAAAATAAAAGTATTAAGGAGTGATAAGGAATAATAAAATGAAAACCGAAGAAATAAGAATATATAGAACATTACAGGAGCATCTTGATAAATTGCCCATTGGTTTTCCTTCTACGAAATCTGGAGTTGAATTAAAACTATTACAATACTTATTTACACCTGAAGAGGCAAAGATGGCTGCTAGACTGAGTTTCACTTACGATTCCCTAAGTGTGATACATAAACGGATTGATGATCCTAATATTTCACTCGAAAAGCTAGAAAAAGTATTAGAAAATAGTGTAAAAAAAGGATCTATTCACTATAAAAAGAGAGGAGAAGAAAAATTTTATGCAAATGCGATGCTGATTATAGGCATTTTTGAGTATCAAGTAAACAGGCTTACAATGGAGTTTATGGATCTTATAAAGCAATATGGACAGGAAGTGTTTGATGTTGAGTTATTTCGTACAAAAGTTTCCCAGACTCGCATTGTACCAGTAGAAAAAAGCATAACTCACGAGAATGTTGTAATGACTTATAATAATGTAAGAAATTTGATAAATAATGCAGAAGAGCCTATAGCTGTTGCAAATTGTGTTTGTCGTCAAAAACAAGATATTCGCAGAGAAAGAGATCCATGTAAACTTACAGACAGATATGAGACATGCATTGGATTTGGACCTATGGCACAGATGTATATTGATCAAGGTTGGGCTCGTGAAATTACAAAAGCAGAAGCACTAGAAATTCTGGATAAAAACGAAGAAACAGGATTAGTACTGCAGCCTGGTAATGCTCAACGACCCAACTTTATATGTAGTTGTTGCGGATGTTGTTGCGGGTTATTGAGAGATTTGAAAAAGATGAACAATCCAGCAAGACTCATGAAAACTAACTATTATATCGAGATTGATTCTGAATTATGTATTGGTTGTGGAATATGTGTAGAGCGCTGCCAAATGGATGCTTTAACTCTAGTTGATGATATCTCAACTATGAATCGAAAAAAATGCTTAGGTTGTGGTCTTTGCGTCGTGACATGTTCTGCAGAAGCTATTAAGCTAAAGAATAAGGAGAAAGAAACGACTCCGCCTAAAACTACTGATGATTTAAATGCAATCATTCGAAATAAAAAAAAAGAGTTAATTGAAAAATATAATAAATCAAGAAGTTAAATTAAAGGGACTTAATAGGTATAAAATTAGAGTACAGCAAGTAAGTTATCAATATCAAGCCATCCTTTTAGAGCATGGATAATAGTACCTTGTTCATCAATTACAAACTGACCGGGTCCTTGTTTTTCCCATCCTTCGTATTCACCATGTTCAAAACCATATTTTTTAACATCTTTTAATTTAGAAGGAATTTGTTTAACAGCTTCATTTGTCATTACTCCCAAACCATACTTAGCATACAGTTCGTCTTTAGAGCTTGGAATAACAGGAAAATCAATGTTTTCCTTTTCAATATATTCTTTTGCGACTTTTTCTCCTGATTGGGTAATATATAATATTTTAAGACCTTTTTCTTGAATTTCAGATTTTCTTTTCATAAGAGTATTGAGATCTACCAAACAAATTGGACACCCAAAATACCTCGAGAAAATTAATACAATTTTTTGTTTTCCTAGTAATTCTGCTAAATCAATAGTACCAGCATTATATGAATCTAATTTAAATATTGAAGCTTTATCCCCTTCTTTAATATCATTTTTTTCCAAATTATTCACTTAATTTTAAAATTTGTTGTTAGAATATTTAATTTCATAAATAATTTATTATTCTAGATAATTAAAGAGATGAATTTTAACAAAAATATAATGAATTAGAAATTTTTCGCGATCCAATCTTCAAATTTAATCTTTCTTAGTTGTTCTGCCCATAGAACTTTTATATTAGGTTTGTCGGGCAATAATTTTTCCCTTTTAAGAATCTCATACAACTTCTCAACAGATTTTTCAATCAATATTTCATATAATGCTTCTTTTTTTTCAATTTTTCCTAATTTATTTTGTATTTCATTTTTCAAACGGGTAATTATCTTTACCCAATTTTCTGTAAATTTTGCAATGTATTCTTCAAGTTTGTTTGATTCTTCAATCGAAAATATAGGTATAGTTAATTCATATTTATTATCATTTAATTTAATTAAATTATACCACTCCAAATTCATAAGATGATTGCGAATTGTCTTTTTTGTCCATTGGTAAGAAAGATTACATTTATATTCTTCTTCTGTAATTAATAAAGGTCTAGGAGAAAAATTGATCCTTTCATATAGCTCTTGGAAGTTTTTTGGACCTTGAGCAAGTATAATTAAGATTTCTCGTCTTACTTTGTTATCTAAAATCCATGGAATTTCTGGTTCATCCCAGGGTTTCGTAGTTGCAAAATCAAACCAGGGCATAACTTCATCTACATTTATTTTACCAATAAATCTATAATTCTGATATTTAGTATTTTCCTTCATTTTCTCTTTTCTTTTTTATATTTATTCCAATTAATTTAAATTATTTTTATTGAGTTATTCTTCTTGAAGCATTGCCTCAATAAGGATTTGCGTAGCCTCTTCTTCAGTTAAACCTTTAGCCTGAAGTTCATCAAGCCATTTCTGTGGAAATCTTCCTAAAGAAGCCTCGTGTGAAATACTTGATGTAGGATCAATTGCCCTAATAAAAGGGCGGGCTCTACATATAGAACCCCTTCCTAATACAATTTCACTACATTCTACATGACCATTACATCGTGGAGCATTTCCTTCAGTAATTCCATACATTAAAACTTCACCGCCATCTTTTGCTGCTGCTTTCATCTTAATTACACTTCTCGCATTTTCTCCCTCAAGAAAAACAGAATCTCTAATTCTAATAGAATCCTTCTTGCACTTTCCAAAAGCTTTAATATTAGATTTGATGACGCTATTCTTCATAGCATAAATATCAATTATGATTTTTACTTGTCCAGGAGTTCCTCTGGTAAGATTAAAATTATTTTCAAAAACACTATTCTCACCAACATACATATAGCCAACTGGTGCAACTAAGGCTCCTGAATTTTCACCATGATAATGAGTCTCACTATAAGTAAAATTACAATTCTTTCCAATATAATAATGCCCAAACATTTTATGAATAAGTCCATTTGCTTTTGGAAAACTACAATGTGCTTGCACAGTCACATCTGTATTATCTTCAGCAATAATTCTTGGGAAAATTTCTTGAACTCCGGTTTCTTTATTCACACCAAAACATAAATGAACTGGTTCTTCAATTTTAGATCCTTCCTTAATTATAATATCTGCTACAATTCCATTCTCAATTTCGCGACCTTTTAAAATAACTCCTTCTACTTGCTCTACTCCTCTAATCTTATTAAAATCTAAAAGAAGTTTAGCACCTTTCCCATGCCCTGGGATGAAATCTCTAATATCAATATTATATTCTTCAAGGCTTTCTAATATTTCTTCGGGATATTCAATTTTGCTCATGAATTCTTTTCCTCCTCAAAAATTCTATTGATATAATCTTCATCAAAACAAAATCCTTCCTGCTGGAACAGTTTTCTTTTACAAAACTCCTTTAACCCTGCCTTAGCACAGTATCTTAACATGACTTTAGGAAATACATCTGTTATTAAAGAATCGCCTCTCCATATAAGAGTTCCGTAGTCTGCTACCATTCCGATATCTTCTCTATGAGTAATTAGTAAAATTGTCATATTCAATTCTTTAATTCTTTCAAATATATTCATAAAATCTTCAATCACGATAAAATCTAAACCCGAATCAGGCTCATCTAGCATAATTAATCTAGGTCTCATAGCAATTGTTGTGGCTAATTCTACTCTTTTTCTCTCTCCTCCACTCAACGACTCATCTATAGTTCGATTTAAATATCTTTCTGGTTCTAGATTTACAATTTTTAGAGCTTCAATAACTTTATCCTTGAGGTTTGCTTTCTCCTTAATACCAAGAGAGACGTATTTATATACAGATAAGCCATCAATTCTTGCTGGCTCTTGCCAAGCCAATGTAATTCCCAACTTAGCTCTTTCTGTGATACTCATATCAGTAATATCTATCCCATTAAAATAAATCTTGCCCCCAGAGGGTTTATAATTATCTAAACCCATTATAGTATATGCCAGTGTTGATTTTCCGCTTCCATTAGGTCCAATAATTGCGTGTATTGAACCCTCCTTGACACCAAACGATACATTATTCACAATTACACATTTTTGGTCTATTGTTGGAATAGTAAGATCTTTAACTTCTAAAATCAATTATATCACTAAACTTATGTTATTATAAATAGAAAACACAACATAGGTATTAAAACATTTTTTTATTAAAACTTAAATTATCTCTAAATTCAAATTATTAGGGAATAAATGATATTAACTATATAAATGAATTATAGTAGATAATTTAAAAAAGACCTTTAATATTATATTCTTAGATTCTAATATAAATCATAAATACA
>CAYSZJ010000082.1:0-18042 GCA_964435435.1 uncultured archaeon | reverse complement strand
GAATGTCAGAAATAAATCTTTAAAGGAAATCTGGAACAAAATGGTACACCATCCCTCGTATAATCATCGAAGTACTTTTTGTAGAATGCAACATCCAAACTTTAGAAGCTTTTATATTGATCCAATTCCACACGATGCTAAACTTCCGTATGATGTTGAAAGCCTTCCTAATGTGGATTACAGAATCTAAAAAGTTATTCTTCTTTTTTGATCATATCTAGTTCGGACTCGATCCCCAATAAATTGGCAACTTCGACTAATGCTTTCCATTCAGAATATACGTTCTGAGCTTCTCTTACTTTGCCCTGAGATACTAAAAGTTTATGTGCGTTGGCTTTTGAATCAATCAATCTGACGAACATTGCCAATTTATCCTCATTATCTTCAGAATTAACATAATTTCTTAATGCGTCAATTACTTTCGTATCGCTTTGTGAGACAGGGCTGAATGTTTTCAATGTATCCCGAACTTCAGTCAATATTTTTCGATTGTCTTCAAGTAGTTTTAATTGGATTAGACAAATGTTGATAGCATCAGAATATGATTCACTCCCACTTTTTTCTTTAAATTCGTCTAATTTATTTTTAACAACATCATTTATTTCTATTGTTGGACTCATTTTACAATATAAAAATGGGAATTGTATTATTTAAATTTTTATACATTTATCGAAGGTGAAACTAAACTATAACTTGCTAAGATGAGTATTCAACTAGAAAAAATTTAGATACTTAATCGTAAAGCAACTAACAGCTAAAAAAAGAACCTTACTTTATACAGATAATAAAATATTTAATCCATTTTGAAGTAAGGTTTGATTAAATATTGTTTTTCAAAAATCATTTATTAACTAAAATATTTCATATTTTAAGTTAAAAGGAAATAATAGGGAAATAGTGATAGATAATTTCCTCCAAGTCAATTATCCATGTTTTAATGAAAACTGAAGAAGATTATTATTGTGCTAAATGTTGCAAAACAAGAAATATCATCGAGCGAATTTTTGAAACGACACCTGAATTTAAACAAAAATTCGAAGTGAGTTATGAAGATGTTAACTCAAAAGATATTATAGAAAAATTTGGGATTTTACTTCCACCAACAATCATTTTTGAAGGCCACATTCTAACTGAAGGACATGTTCCAATTATGAAAAAACTCGCTCTGGATTTGTATAGATTAATTGAACCAACTAGATCATAAGCGTAACGGGTAAAGTATCAAAGATTCTATTTATCATAATCTTTAAATTCAGGGATAAATCCGTTCTTCATTAACATATTGAATTGATATTATGGGTTTTTGCTGATTTTAATATGAAAAAAGATTTTACAAAAATGTTATAAATTTGCTAATAATATTTTTATTTATAACTGTAATAAAGAGTTTATTTGGGTGAAAAATGCCTCCTAAAGCTTTGAAATCCATAAAAGATTTAATTTTTTGGCAATACGCTAATATAATTTCTCAATCTGCGGGTTTTGGTCAGACTAAATTTGTATTCATGATGAGCCGCTTCCAAAAGCTAAAAAATGGTGATATAAAGTGGTCATCATCGATACAAGAGTGGATTAAAGAAAACGAGCGACGTGATGTATGTAATTATTGTGGTAAAGAAGATGAGAATTTAACTGTAGAACATATATTACCATTATCACGAGGTGGTCCAGATCATCCTGATAATACAGTGTGGATTTGTAAAGAATGTAATCTTAAGAAGTCAAATAAGCGATTATATGAATATAGTATATTAGATAAAAAAGTTAATATCCCTCGAATTGTTGAAGGAAAATATTTAAAGTTAATTTATGATTTACATGCTCAAGCTGATACATTAGATCTTGATGAAATAGGTATTCTTTGTCCTCATTGCGATTTGAAGAATAAGTGTGAAGAGTTTGGAACTGAAGAACAATTAAATATCTACTGTCTTGAAGGTATATTTAAACCTAATTTTAATTCAGAAAGATTAAAAAATCTGATAATGGTAGGGCCCTTAGATCAATAGGATAGGGAAAGAAGAAGGGAATCTACTCTATTTTCTTTTTGATCTTTTTTCAATATATTTAATTTTATAACAAGATGCATGATGAGCTATTCCTATTTTTTAAGATCTTTCGCATCTAATCGCTCATTACATAGTGTATCGCATTTTTGGATATAGGGATTATTCCGTCCCATATGAAAAAATTCCACCTTTTCATAATTCTCACAGAGCTGATGGACCTTGCTATAGAGTTTCATCAAATGCGGGTAATTGATTTTCCATTTGTTATTAATTTGTTGGATTGCTAAATTACTGTCAGAATACACTTGGAGATGCCCTCTGTGAAACTTCTCTGCAACCTTTAGCGCATTGATAATGGCGTGATATTCAGCGGTGTTGTTGGTCGCAGTTCCAATGTAATTACTTTCCTCATGAATAACAGTATCATTCTGAACGAATAGAAACGCACAGGCAGCAGGACCAGGATTACCTCGAGCAGCACCATCAGTATAAATCTTAAGGATGTCTCGTTGTGTAATAGGATTTTTACTCATAATAATTAAAAGTCTACAATTTAGTTTAAATTTATTCATAAATCCAACATTCCAATGGAATTTTTAAAAGAGAGTAGGATTTAAAAAAAAATTAAGATTTTAATTTTGATATTTTAATTTATTATTGAACCGTAGTAAAGAAAGAAGGTCTCTTTAATATTAACCCTTTACATCTTTTTTTAGTTTCATTAAAACCGGGAGGACTTTCGCAACTTCCATAGCTGGAGAGGTTTTAACAAATTTGACCATACCAGGTCTAACAATTCTCCACATATTAGTACTTCTAGCCATTGCCTCCTCACTCTCGGCTTCAGTTAGACTAATCCCCCAATAGTCTGATGTACTTACATGAAATACGATATCGTTAATTCCTTCAGCGGGATAAATTTTTTTGCTCATAAGCTCTTGAGCTGCTTCAGCTATCTCTGTTGGATCCAAATCCGGATTTAACTCCCAATATGAAATAAATAACATTTTAATTTTCCACCTCTATATGATTTCATTATTTAATTTTTTTTTTATTAGATTTCGGTGTAAAATTCAAATTATTTGCTATATATTTAAATCTTACTTCTTTGTCAAATGTCTTTTTTAAACAAGATATTATAGAATTTGAAAGTGTTAATCTTTTGAGATTAGTTCGCAAATATGTTAAAGGAAGAGCTTAAATGAATTTTCTTATATTGTTCACGCAGAATTACAAGGTATAATAAAATTTAAAACCTTGAAATCAATTCAGAATTTATTCATGAGGTAACAGAATCACCAGAGACATAATAAGTATTAAGCCACATAAGAATATTAAAGTTTGAATTATAGATTTCTTCAAGTTTTTCTGTTTTATTAGTTCAGGCATGAGTTCTGTGCTTGCAAGATATAAGAATCCACCCCCAGAAAAAGCCAAAAAAAACAAATTGAATAATTCAATGGTATTTGACAAGAAATAGGCTAATAATCCCCCCAATAGTGCAACCATAGCGCTTGAAAAGTTAAATAAAAGTGCTTTTTTCTTAGAAAAGCCGCCATATATAAGAATTCCGAAATCGCCAATCTCTTGCGGCAATTCATGAAATAGAACAGCAAGTGTGATAATTATCCCATTCCTAAATCCACTTAAAAATGCAACCATTATAATGATTCCATCTAAAAAATTGTGTAAGCCATCACCAATTAAATTAAGGATAGCGAAGTTTTTTATTTTATTGCCTCTTTCTACGACTTTATCAATGCCTTCGGTGAGATTGTCATAACAAACTAGTTGATTATCTTTTTCATGAGCGTGTCCATGAAACCAATAAATAAACCGCTCAATAATAAAGAATATTACAAATCCGAGAATAACATACGTAAATAAAAGACTCTCAACTATCCCCGCTCCTTCTGCGTTTAATTCTTCAAGATGGTGGAGTGATTCTGGAATTAAATCAAATAAAGCAGTTGCAAGAATCGTACCTGTAGCCAATGCCACAAGAATGAATAATAATTTATCTAACGTGTTTTCCCTAAGTGAAATCATAAAAATGCCAATTAAACTAAAACAACCGATCATAAGTATCATTAAAAAACCAATAATGACTTCCACCTTTATCAAATTTCTTTTTTAATTTTTGATGGCAATATAATAGTATTATTGTGAAGTAAATTAGAACATATTTCCTTTTTTAATTTATTTTTGCTTATATTAAATAAGGTTTGGAGGAACCTTATAAAAGTCTGAAAATAATCATTTGAAATGGTCAATAATTAATTAGGGCTAATTGATTTTTAATTAATAATAATAATTAGGATTTTCATTTTTCCTATTTTTCAATGCAATTAAATATAAAAACGTGGTTTCTCTTCTAAAGAGTGAATTATGGCGCAAAAAAAGGTAAAAATAACAGTGTATTCGGATTATATCTGTCCTTTTTGTTATATTGGCTTCGATCGTATAGAGAAGCTTAAACAGCAGTTTGATCTTAATGTCGAGTGGCAACCGTTTGAAATTCACCCAGAAACACCACGAGAAGGCATTAAATTAGATAAATTGCTCTTTCCAAAGGAATATTTAGAGATGGTAAGAACAAATGTAAAAAGACTTGCAGATGATGCAGGAATCAGATTTGAGTTTACTGATAAGCTCCCGAATTCTCGTTTAGCTTTATATATCTCGGAATTTGCGAGAAATAAAGGGAAATTCAACGCGTTTCACAAGTTAGTATTTGATACTTATTGGAGAGAGGGAAAAGACATTGGAGATCTCTCTTTATTATTGGATCTTGCAGAATCAATTGGGTTAAATAAGAATGAAATACTGAGCTATATTGAAAGCGACGAACCACGTAAAAAGTTAAGGGAGATAAGCCTAGAATTAAATAAATATGGAATAAATGGAGTACCAACATTCTTCATTGGTGATAAGATTGTAGTTGGGGCTCAACCCTATGAGGTTTTTGTAAAAGTTATCAGAAATATTTTAGAAGAGGATGTAATATCAAGTGTGAGTGGAGATTAAACAATCTTTTTTTTATCACATTTGTTCAATAAAGCAAATTTAAGCGATATTCACATCTAAGATATACCATTAATTATTCATTTTTAAATCTTAAACAAATAATTGAGCAAAATTAATGGAATAAATAAAATACAGAATATAATATAGTTGTTAAGGAATTTGAGAAAATATTATTAACACCCCTCTTCTATTGTCATTAATATTATAAAACTTATCACATTTTTTAAGAAGAAATAATTCACTTCATTTGTTGGCAACCGTATGAAAAATATGAATAGCTTTCAAATTAATGGAACAGTGAATAAATCTAATAGAGTTGAAGGGTTTCCTTGGGATTTTTTTTTGATAACATTCGGGATTTCTTGGTTAATATGGCTTCCAGGAGTTTTAGATGCTTTAAATTTAATAGACTTTCATTTAACAAATTCTATTTATAGCATGCTTAACCTTATTGGTGGGTTTGCTCCTACATTTACATGTTTTCTACTTTTGATTATAAGAAATAAGAAAGATGAGATAAAAGCGTTATTTAAAAGTTTAATTGAATTTAGAAATATAGGAAAGATTTGGTGGATTCCTTTATTATTATTATATCCTTTAATTGAATTGATTGCATTTTTAATAAATATGATTAGTGGGGGCACTGTTTCAGTATCTTTTTTACTTTCTCAACCTTGGTTAATTCCTATTTATTTTTTAGGTTCATTACTCCCTTTCACAAATGCTTTTCGAGAGGAATTTGGCTGGCGAGGATATGCTCTAAATCGTATACAAAATAAATGGAATGCACTTTTTAGTAGCATTCTTCTTGGATTAATTTGGGGTTTTTGGCATTTACCTCTATATTTTTTTCCCACAAGTCAAAAAATCTATGGGTATATTCCTTTTTGGGCCTTCATGATAGAAGCAATAATTATCTCTTGTCTCATGACTTGGATTTTTAATAATACCAAAAGCTCTATGTTATCTGCAATATTATTCCATACGATTGTAAATCTATCAGGATTGATCTTCGCTAATTATTTAACAGAATATAGTTTATATTTTTCACTAATTTTGAAAATTTTGGTATCTGTAATAATTATACTAATTTTTGGGTATAAAAAGATGGTTCGTCCTTCTCAGAACCTCACCAATGATTATTAAATAAAGTCGAATAGTTTTTTATAATCAAAAAAATTGAATGCAATTAATCATTCATTTGATACGCGTCTTTTAAAGAGTGTACAATGCTCCAAACTCGGTTAAACCTCTCTTCATCAACATGTGGCTTTTTTATCATTTTTAAGCACAATTCCATTTGTTCAGGCCTAATGCCTGATTTATGATAGAGGTTTAAAGCATATTTGGAAAAATCTCTTATGAGAAAATCAAAAATCTGATCTAAAGTATCGTCATCAATATTATAGATGGGCGCAGTTTCAATGATAAGATGAGCATAGACAATTAAGGCAAAGATTTCACCAATACCAGAGAGCATAAAATCCATATCTTGTTGTTGCTCAGCGCTGGGAGTTGCTTTTGTACCGAGATGATAGAACAATTCAATTTGTTCCAAGAAAATTTTAACATTAGGCAAATTATATTTCTCGAATGCAGGTTTCCAATCATGCAAACGAACACGACCCAATCCTCTAGTTGGACCTTGATTAAAAAGAAAATCATCATTCTTAACTTGATCTTGTCTTGGCATATCTTCATATTTTTTATGATTCATGAAGAAATTTAGCATAAATTTCAAAATTAAGGCGATATTAACATGCACGGTACCTTCGAGTTTTGGTAATGCGCGAATATCTCTTGCAGCACTTTCGAAATACATATCTTTTTCAAATCCTTTTGCTGCTATAACGTCCCATAGAAGATTAATTACCTCTTCACCTTGAGTTGTTGTTTTCATTTTCATAACGGGGGCATAGAGCAGGTAACGTCGATCTTTATTTGAAGCTATGCGCATATAATCTGCTGTTCGTAATCCAAATAATTTCATAGCAACCAAACGTGTATAAGCATCTACAAAATTTTGTTTAACATGTTGAAAATCAGTAACATACATATTATAGAGTCTACGATGTGCGGCATGATGGATAGCTTCATAAAATGCATGTGTACAAATTCCAATTGAAGCCCATCCTAAATTATATTTGCCTACATTGACAGTATTAAGCGATGCATTCCATGCATCTTCTCCCTTAGAAAGAATATCGTCTTCAGTTATGGGATAATCGTGGAGTGCAAAATTTGCTACATAATTTTGACTATCGCAGACATTTTTTATTAATTCATAATTTTTATGTTTATAATTTGCTACAAAAAAGACATATTGATCTTTATTTTTCATGTCATAGGGAGGGATTTTCCCATCCTTGTCGGCTAATTTACCAAAATTCGAAACCATCCCAGCTTCGTTTCCATTTCCAATATAGTACTTTTCTCCATTAGCTCGATAAGTCCCATCTTCTTGTGGTGTAAGAGCCATCTCAGTTCCATAGATATCTGCACCGTGAGCTTGTTCTGAGAGTCCAAATGCAAAAATTGCTCCTTCTCTAAGTAATCGAGCTGCTTTCTGCTTTGCTTTTTCATTCTTGCTCATCCAAATGGGACCAAGTCCTAAAATGGAGACTTGCCAAGTATACCAATAAGAAAGACCATAAAACGCGAGAATTTCGTTAAATTCACAAATACGCCACGTATCCCACCGATAATTTTCATCTGCACCATATGGAGCAGGCGTTAATAACTGTGCAAAAATTTTATAATTCTTTTGAAATTCGAGGAAATCGGAATACCACACCCTTTTCTGGTCATCTTCTTTAAGTTTTGCTTTCCCCTTCGTTTCGAAAAATTCAATAGTTTTAAGCATTATTTCTCTTGAACGATCATCGGGATAATAGCGATCGTGTTTTTTAGGATTTAATAAAATTGTCATTACTTTTTCTCTGAATTTTTTATTATTCAATTAAGTCTAAGAATCTTGAAAAAATATTAAAAATTTTGTAATTTCTCAAAAGAAAGAAGTAAAAAATTAACAAATATTTGGAATAGTTATGGTAAATATAACAATTAAAAAGATAGGACTCAAATTAGCTCAAGCAGGAAGGTTAAAAGCAAGTCCATTGTGCATCTATGGTTCAGAAACAATTCCTGATAATGCTGTTCCTACAAAAATGATTAATCGTTGTATAGCGAATGCTATTTTTTCATTATCAGTTAAAAAAAATATCAATGCGGTATATATTGGAAATGATGCGTTGGAGGGTTGTTGTCCAGGAGGGCAAGCGTGGTTTGGTTATAAAACATTTCTACCAATGTTAAAATATTTTTTATCAACAGGTTCAGAAAATTTTAGGAATGGTGCAGCCGAGTTTTTAATAGCAACTCCAGATCTTGCTGAAAAACGATTAAATTCTATTGGAAAAATTACACCTCTCGGAAAATATATTGTAATTCGAAAATGTGATGATTTAGATGAACAAGATCTTGATGTAAAAGCTCTAATTTGTTTTGGACTCTCAGAACAAATAAGAAATCTATGTTCATTGGCTTACTTTCGACCAGAAAAAGGATTTAACATACAAATCCCTTGGGGACCTTCATGTGCCTCTTTTGTAACATATCCTGCGGGTATGGTTGAAAATGGACCAAAAAATAGTATTATTATTGGTCCAACTGACCCTACTGGAAATTATTGGTTTCCTCAGGATTACCTATCGATGGGTATTCCATTTGAGATTGCTAAACGTATGGCTAATGATCTTGGTAATTCTTTTATTACTAAACGATCTCACATAGCGTATCCAGTAAAGCGAAAGTATTAATACTAAACTTGTATATTTAATTTTTAGTTTTAAGTGTAAGTTTAAGGTTAATTAAGAAGTTTAGGTTGTGAGATATGAAAGTAGATGAATCAATGATTCATGGTTCAGTAGAACCTGGATTTGAAAAAGTAAAGGAAATGTTTATTGAAAATTTTAAAAAGGGAGAAGAAGTTGGCGCTGCATGTGCTGTATATCATAAAGGGAAGAAAATAGTAGATCTGTGGGGAGGCTATAGGGATAAAAAATCAAAAGATCAATGGAAAGAGGATACTATGGTGCTTGTGTTTTCTACAACTAAAGGCATTTCTGGTTTGGCGGTAGCATTAGCACATACAAAAGGATATTTTGATTATAATGAAAAAATATCCAAATATTGGCCAGAATTTGCTCAAAATGGAAAAGAGAATATCACTGTTCGTCAGTTATTATCCCATCAAGCAGGATTATGTGCAATTGATGAGCCCATAGATTTAGATACTTTAGGTGATACAGGAAGAATGGCTGAAATTATTGCTGCACAAGCTCCTTTATGGGAACCGGGAAAGAGACATGGCTACCATGGAATAACTCTTGGATGGTATGAAAGCGAACTTATTAGGAAGACAGATCCTCAACATCGTACAATTGGACAATTTTTCAGAGATGAGTTAGCTAAGCCTTTAGGTATTGAATTTTATATAGGTTTGCCAGATGATGTTCCTGATTCTCGAATTGCTAATATACACGCTCCTATGTATAAATTACGTATGCTGTTTAACATGAAGAAAATTCCCAAACCATTTGTTAAAGCTTTTCTTAAAAAAGGAACTATTACTAACAGAGCTTTCTCAAATCCAAAGGTATTAGGCTCTGTAGAAAAATATAATACCCCAGAAATGAGAAGGATAGAATTACCTGCTTCAAATGGGATTGGTCTTGTAAGAGACATTGCAAGATTATATGGGATTTTTGCCATGGGAGGTCAAGAGTTAAATATAAAACAAGAAACATTAGAAGCGATTACGAAACCCGCAGAAGATCCAGAATTAGGCAGGCTTGATGAGGTATTACAAGTAGAATCTCGATTTTCTTTAGGATTTTTAAAACCTTCTCCTGAATTTCAATTTGGAACTAGTGAAAAAGCTTTTGGGACGCCTGGTGCTGGTGGTTCTTTTGGTTATGCTGATCCTGATACTCAAACTGGATTTGCTTATGCTATGAATAAATCTGGATTTTATTTATATAATGATCCACGTGAGCACGCATTATCACAAGCAGTTTTTGAATGTATTGGGAAATTATAGTTTTAATACTCCTTATTTTAGGTGAAGCTAAGGTTAAGAAGATCTATTACTTGGAATTAGATCAAGATTCATATACACTTGATACCAGCAGAAATATTTCAGAAATTATCAAGAACATTAAACAAATGAAGGTCAATAGAACTGAATTTTTTAAATTATTAGAACACAAAAAAATTAAATTTAGTATGATTTATGAGATTGGAAAGTATTAGGAGTTAAAAAGGCAAATCAATTGTGTCCTATGACGGACGCTTTATTAGATTTGTAGATTTATTATCCTATTGAGGAATGAAAAAATGGTTGAACAAGAGAAAATTGGAGGGTATGATTTTATTGCTAAAGGATCGATCCAAGAAACGATGATAGGACCGTTATGGGCTCGAGCAACTTTAAGTGAAAAATATCCCGAAATATTAGAGGATCCCAAAGCCGTGGAAATCCTTACAAAGATAGACTATGATTTTTCCGAGCTTAAAGAATTTTTAGGTGAGTGGCGCGGCATCGGTCTTCTTGTTCGAGCTCGAAATCTTGATAATGCGGTCAAGGATTACATAAAACAGCATCCACAAACCACAATAGTTAATATTGGAGCAGGATTAGATACAACTTTCCACCGAGTAGATAATGAAGGTATTAAATGGTATGATTTAGATTTACCCGATGCAATAGACTTCCGCACACAATTTATTCCTGAAACTTCAAGAAGCAAATACTTGGCAAGATCAGCATTTGATCTTGATTGGCTGAATGAGGTGGATCATGATTTGTCAAAAGGAATTTTTTTCATAGCGGGAGGATTTGTTTATTATTACACTGAAGAGGAGATTTCTAAGCTTTTCAGGGCATTAGCGGAGTGGTTTCCTGGAGGAAGAATTGCATTTGATTGCGTCAATAAAATAGCTGCTAAAGTTATGAATAGAAGAGCAAAAAAATATGGTTCTGAATTATCCTTTTCTTTACCTATTGGTAATCCAGAGAAAACAGTTTTGAAATGGTCTGATAAATTACGAATAGTAGATTGGTACACGATGTATTCTCGAGTTCCCCTCAGTCCTAAATGGCATAAGAAGACCCGTAAAATGATTAAAGGCAGTGAATTGCTTAATATCGCCAAAATTGTTATTGTAGAATTTAAAAAATAACTTTTATAATTTTATTAGAATAATGGATAAAAAACTCGTACAATAAGATATTAATTTTAGATTTTTTTATTTTATGCGCCGATGGCAACAATGAAACAACAAATGGCTAAAATTAGCGAAAGAGGCGTCATTGTTCGTTGTTCGGATTTACTTTTTGAGGTTGCGTTCGCAAGTGTTTTAAGGGTGAAGTAAAAAGCAAAAATCCACATTGCAATTATGAAAACAATCGAATCTTCGAAAATGGGGATCACACCAATTCGAGCAAGCACTGAAATCGATGCGAATACTAGTATTCCTATCGCAATTATGCTCATTATTCTTAAATTATTGGGAAGTTTATTGTATTTTCCCCCATAAGCAAAACTACCCAGAGGTAAACCTATGGCAAGTAATAATTGAAAAATACTCATTATGGCAGATAAAACAACAGCTATAATACCAAAAATTAACACAATCATTTATTTTGACCTCCAAAATGTCTTTAATTCATTGAGGGTAATCTTAGAAGTAATAAATATTAAGTAAAAGTTAAAGATTCTGCATTTAAAAAATTATTTTTAGAAAAAGCCTATCAATAAATTCTAAAAGAAGAGATAATTTTAAGAATGTATGGATACTACAATCTACTTTTTTACGGGAACGGGTAATTCTTTAAAGGTTGCAAAAGATATTGCTGAAAAGTTATGGGCTTGTGATCTTATACCCATCGCGAAGATATGGCAGAGGGAAAATCTTGAGTCGACAAGTGACAATGTAGGTTTTATCTTTCCCTTATATTATTCTGGATTGCCAAAGATTGTCTATGATTTTATAGAAAAAATTGATTTAACCAAATCTGAATATTTTTTTGCGGTGGTAACGAGTGCTGGAGATGTCACTGAGTTACCTTTACAGCAGATCGAGAAGCTTCTAAAGGCAAAACCAAAAACAAAAGCACTCAATGCTGGGTTTTTGATTACTATGCCAAATAATTATATTATTGGGTATGATATTCACTCGGAGAAACGTCAAAAAGAGTTTTTTGAAAGCGAGAAGGCGCAAGTAGAAAAAATTGCGGAAATAATAAAGAAGAAAGAAGATAATCTGAATCAAGATGTTTTTAAAAAAGATTTAAGTAGAGCTGAGAGATTTAATGCCAAATTTCGAGAGGATGTTAATAAAAGTGATAAAAATTTCTACGTTGATGATAATTGCAGCAATTGTGGAATTTGTGAGCAAGTTTGTCCCCTAAATAACATCATACTGGTCGATGGGGTACCCCAATGGCAGTATAGATGTCAACAATGTCTAGCCTGTATTAATTTTTGTCCAGAAAGATCTATACAATTTGGTAAAGGAACGTTAAAAACACATAGATATCACAATCCTAACATTAAAATACAGGAAATAATAAATCAGAAAAGCTAAACTTGCTATTGATGGTGAATACAGTTTAATTTTATTTTTTCATGTTAGTAGGCAATAGAAAAGTGAAATCTATATCCTTTGTTTTTCTAAATTCAGACTCAATACTGGTATCTAAGTAATAAAAGTTCTGATATACTGAAATCAGGGAAACTCTTCCACGTTATGAATTTAAATGGAAATTCATACTTCAAAAAGTCACCATACCTATTTAAATATCATATTATAGCTTAGATACTTGAAAGATTAACGGTAATAATATTATCTTGTGAGTTTGGAAATGGAAGACTTTAAGATGAATGGATATAGAATTCATGTGTCAATAAAGATCCCCCATTTGTATTAGACAATTCCAACTTATTCTTATCAGTTCTTAATTTTTAATAAAAAAGGAAAGTTGATAAATTATCCATTTAGTATAATAATTACTTACAATGACAGTGAATTTAAAATAGAATTAAAAAAAAATTTTGAAAAGTATGTAAATTACACTGAAGTTAAAGCTTTTCACGCTTATCCTATGTCTAAGTTCTTAGAAAAGATTAGTTAACCTCATTATTTGCTAAGGGAATAATGGAAAGAGGAATTTGAGCTTAGGGTTATTAAAGATAAATAAATCAACTTTTTGATAAAGAGATTTTGATATCAATAATTTTAAATATGTAAGTATAATTAATTTTCCTACTTATTCATATTTGGTGAGATTATAATGAAAAGTAAGCTCGTATTTATAATAATTTTATTGTTTAGCTTCATGTCGCAAGCAACTACAATTAGTCATAAAGGAAATGATAATAGAGATAGTATAGATATTATTCCTAACCAATCTGACACTAATTCAGCTGAAGATTCATGGTATTTTATATGGGACTCTGGTTATGGGGGATTGGGAATTGATATTGCATTAGATTCATCAAACAATATTTATATTGCGGGAGAGAACGTAATATGGACAGAGGAGTTAAAAACCCATTGGGTATCTCTGGTCAAATTTGATAGTTCAGGTTATTATTTATGGGACCGAAACTGGAGCAATTATTATGCCAGTAGCCCTACTGGTGGTATTGCAGTTGATTCCTCTGATAACGTTTATTTTGCCAGTAAGGGTCTTGTGAAATATAATGGATCAGGTGTGTTTCAATGGAATCAAACATGGGAGGCAAGAGATATTGCTTTAGATTCATTAGGTAATGTTTATCTTGTGGGATCAAAAGATATTTATGGTGGTGTGGGGATATCACTTGTCAAATACAATAATATGGGTGTAGAACAATGGAACAAGACATGGGGTAGTTCATCATGGGATGATAACGATTATGGAATTGGTATTACATTAGATTCTTCAGATAATATATATATTGTAGGAACTAGGATGAGTAATGATCCTCCCCCTCATGAATATGCCGATATTGTTTTTGTGAAATACAATAGTTCAGGTGTAGAACAGTGGAATCGAACGTGGGATGGAGGTGGCCTTGAAGGGGGTTTTTCTATAAAAACAGATTCCACAGATAATATTTATATTTCAGGAGTTACGAATAGTTCTGGAGCGGGAGGTAATGATATGGTTCTTATAAAATATAATAACTTGGGTGTAGAACAATGGAATAAGACGTGGGGAGGATCAGATTATGAAAGTGGTCATGAAATAGCGTTGGATTCATCAGATAATATTTATCTTGTGGGAATTACGAAGAGTTTCGGGGCGGGAGATTTTGATATGGCTCTTGTGAAATATAATAGTGATGGTGTGATGCAATATAATATGACTTGGGGGGAATCTGATTATGATAGTGGTGAAGCAATAGTGTTGGATTCGTCAGGTAATATTTATCTTTTGGGAACTACAGTAAGACTCGATAATTTTCATATGTTCCTTATGAAAAACCCACATTTAAATCCTACCGAAATATCACCTTTTAAACCATCTAAAACAAAACAAGATATTCCTGGATTCAATCTCTTCGTATTATATGGTATGATCTTCGTTGCTTTAGTTATTGGCATTCGAAAGAGAAAGAATTCATAAGAGAGATTATCTCCGAGAGTAAATATATTGAATAATCTTTTTTGATTTTTTTATGATATATATTAATTATGTAAATTATAATTTCTAAGAGAATTTTTTTTTAATGTTATATAATTAATCCCATTTTATAGGAGTAACAAATTATGAAATTGTTATACGTAACTGATATACATGGGATTGAATGGAAACACGAGGAGATTTTCCAGATAGCATCTTCATTAAAACCTAATGTAGTAATAAATGGTGGCGATATGCTCCCTTTTAAAGGAAATTTACTACATCAAGGTAAGTTTATTACTGGATTTCTTGATGAATATTTTTCGAGATTTGAATCAATGGAGATATCTTACTTAGGACTTTTAGGAAATGATGATTTGAGGATATTTGACGACTTATTTCAAAAAACTTGCGATAAATATTCTCATGTAGTTAATATGGCTCAAACAAGATTCCAGATTGAAGGTAGTAAATATGAGTTTATAGGGATAAATTGGGTTTCAGACTTGCCCTTTGGGCTAAAAGATAGGGCGCGTAAAGATACTACAGATTTTGAGCATCCAAAACAAATTGGGAAGCAATATCTTTCTATACCAAATGGTTTCAAAAAACTTGAAGATTGGTTCTCGTATGTTAAGAATCTCCCTACAATCGAAGATGAGCTTAGAAATTTAGTAAAGCCTTCCGATATGAGTAATACAGTCTATATTTTTCATAATCCCCCCGCTAATATAGATCTTGATTTAACCCATGATGGTCGAAAAGTAGGGTCAAAAGCAGAATATGCCTTTCTTAAAGAAAATCAGCCAAAACTCTCGCTACATGGGCATATTCACGAATCTCCTGACGTTTCAGGTAAATGGTATTCTCAGATAGGTAATACGATATGTATTCAACCAGGGCAATCTCGACAAGATGAGGATTCTTTAATCTACGTCTTGATTGACTTAGAAACTATGAATATGGAACGTAAAATGATCAAAAAAGACAAAAAACCAAAAAGAGCCTAAAAAGTTTTTAAAATGGACCGAATCACAATTTTTATAGATAATAGCAATATTTTCAAGGGATTTCAGAAGTATAATATCAAAGCGGACTATGAAAAGTTGAAAAATCTCATAACTCGCGGGCGGAAATTAGATGCTATTTTCTTATATGAGGGTGTTGTGTCTCCCATGAGTCCAGAGAAGAGGAGTTGGTATAAAGAGTTAACAACTCGAAGTGGTTATATAATAAAAGCGAGTTTTGACAAGATCGCGACAGGTGGAGCCATTGAAAAGAAAGTTGATATCAAAATCGCAATTGATATAATCTCTCTTGCATATGAAAATATGTATGATACAGCCGTATTGGTCTCGGGAGACGGCGATTTTGTTCCTGTTGTAAAGAAAGTAAAAGAATTGGGGAAAAATGTGGAAGTATGGGCATTCAGATATTCATTAGCAAATGCATTAAAGGTAGAACTCGAAAAGGATAATATTAAGTATCTCGATGATATATTGAGTAAAATAAAAATATAAGAGAACTAAAAAATTAAGAGTTTAATATAGCGAGCTATAACTTCTTTTTAAATTCTGGTAGATGATCTGGTGGCCATGCTCGAGGAGTCGAACCATTCTTAACATATCGAAAATCACATAGTGGAGCTCCATTTCCTATTGTTTGAGTACGTTTCAGCCCATATCCGTAAGCTTGAGCTTGAGCAAAATCAGATATACATACTATTGGCATAAAATGTTCAGCACCTTGGCTTTTATAAAACTTAAATACCCCACATTCGGAATAATCTATGCCGAATGTAAAAGTCTTGTCATCACCTTCGATAAAATCATAAACCCAATCACCGTTATATTTACGTAATTTGGAACTTTTAGCGCTTTCTTTTTGTTGGATTAAAAACTCATCTGAAAAAATATCATTTGTAGGGGGTATTACTTTATAAAAAGCTTCGAACAAATTATAAGCCAACTTACCTATTTCATAAAAATCTAGTCCTTCCTTCTCAAAAACTCGAAGTAATGGTAATAAAATAGTTGCATTGATAAGAGATTCAGTTAAATGATTTTCATCTCCTCCTACATAAGGGATTTGAGGTATAAGTGCTTCAAATTCTTTCTCTATATTGGTAGAAATCTCGTTAAATTTGGATTCTCCGAAGTTTTCAATCAGAATATTTTTAACTATAATTAATGCTGTTTTAAACGTTCTCAACAAAGTTCTTTTTTTCTTTAAATAATAATTTTTTTCTTCTTCAATAACCATATTTTTTATTCGTCTCGAAATTTAACATATTTGGATTATAGTTTTAAATTAAAACAGATTAATTAATTTTAATAAAATTGAAGTAAATAAACGTAGAGATATATGCCAATTTTTAGATATAATGATATTGATATTAATTATATAAAGGAAGGGCAGGCAGAACCTTTAATATTAGTAAGTGGTAGTTTTACTAAATTGCAATCCTGGAATTATCAAATTGATTTTTTCAAAGATAAGATGACAGTGATTGCTTTTGATAAACGAAGTGAAGGAAAGAGTTCCCGCCCAGATTATCACTATACCATGGAAATGTTTGTTGAGGATCTTAAGAATTTATGTGATTATCTCAATATAAAGGAAGGTATTCATTTATGTGGATCGAGTATGGGAGCGATGATTGCTCAGAAGTTTGTTTTAAAGTATCCTGAGATGGTAAAAACATTGATCTTATGTAGTACATTTAGCTATTATCCTTCAAAAACAATTGATCAAAATTACCTTACATATCAGACGTTAAAAGAGTTAGATCTAGAACAGAGAGTTGAATACTGGTTCCCACTCGTGTATTCAAGGGCATTTAGGAAAAAATTAAGCGAAGATAAAGAATTATTTGACATCATAAAGAAAGACATTAACTTTTGCGCTCAAACTGTTGATCCCCCTCTTTATAAGGATTGGATTAACCAAGTTGAAGCATTAAGGGACTTTGATATGCGAGACACAATACAGAATATTACTCAACCTACATTAATAATTTCAGGATCAAGAGACAAAATGACGATACCAGGAATGAGAGACGAAATGCATGAGAAAATACTAAACTCAAAATTAGAAATTTTAAACGGATTAGGACATGCATTTACAATTGAAGATCCTGAGGAAGCTAATAGTTCAATATGGAATTTTATTCAAGATAATCTTGGTTGATGAGACTATTCATCAATAATCTTTAATTTTTATCCCACCTCTAGAGTTGGATCATCAAAGATTTTTGTTTTAATCTCATGTTTTTCTTTAATTCCCTCATGCAATTTTAAAGTGTCATCATAGATTCGCTCAAACCGAGCTTGT
>CAYSZJ010000081.1:0-18074 GCA_964435435.1 uncultured archaeon | reverse complement strand
TATAAGGTCTATAATTTCTTCCTTAAGATTAGAAGTCATATTTTCTCACTATCTAATTAATCATTCAAACTTTTATAATTTCTTATTTCTATTCTACTTATAACTCAAAAAAATCTTAAGAATTTGTATTCCATGAGGCTTCATTTTTATTGATTCGGGATGGAATTATACACAGAACAGCACATAGAAAGATGCTTGTTTGGGTGAAGGAATGAGCATTGGAAAGCCAAATGTTTATATACAAATTAAGATATTGTATACATGATTATGAAGACATTATCAGTTCGCATTGAAGAGAAAGAAGACCAAGAGCTCGATTCTATAGCAAAAAAAATGAAAACAGATAAATCTAACGTAGCCCGTAAAGCTATTGAATTAGGAATCAGAGAATTGAAGAGAAAGGAAGCATTAGAAAAAGTTAGAATTAAAGAATGGACAGTTTGGAAAGCTGCTGAATATTGCGATGAATCATATCGATCTTTTTTACGTATATTACGTGATGAAAACGTACCTTTTCCACTTTCGACTCAGGAATTAGAGCGTGAAATCAATGAGAGTAGCAGTAAGTAATTCTGGTCCATTAATACATCTTTCGCTAGTAGGATTGCTTGATTTACTTTTTAAGCTTTATGATGCAATCCTTATTCCACAATCAGTTTATGATGAGATTGTTGTAAAAGGTAAAGAACAAGGATATTCGGACGCTGTTATTCTTGAGCGTGCCATTATTAACGAAAAGATTAAAGTGAAAAAAGTAAAAAAAGAAAATTATAATATATCATCATCAAAATTGCATATTGGAGAGATTAACGTGATAATACTTGCCCTTCAGTTAAAAATAGAAATTATATTAATAGATGATGAAGAAGCTCGGATGTTTGCTCGAAAACTAGGGATAAAGGTTATTGGAACGTTAGGAATCCTTATTGAGTTATTTAAACATGGTTTATTAGTTTTGAACAAAGCAATTCAATATCTCAGAAAACTTAATGAAATTATGTATTTATCTTCAGATGTTTACAGTTTTGTAGCAAATAAGCTTAATGAAATAGCAAGAACAAAGAAAATGGATTAAAAAACCGATATATAAGATATAGCGAGCATAATATTATAAAAACTTCTTAAAATTCTATTTTGGATTTATTAGTGCTTGATGTGAATCGGTTTATTAGACCATAAAATATTTTTTCTTGCTTGAATATATAAGTGCGTTGTCATTCCCATAGTAGTATCAAAAACTATTATTACAAATCCCAAATTAATTATTATAATAATATAAAGAACACTATTAGAATGGTTTGTATCTATGAAAAAAAAGAAAGTAATTATAATTGGCGCGCTAGGAATGGATTTTCATGTTTATAATACAGTTTTTAAAGATAATGAAGAATATGAAGTTGTAGCATTCACTATTGCCGGAGAACAAAACGTGGGTACAACAGAAGATGCTGAAAGAAAATTTCCAGCGGAATTAGCTGGTAAGTTATATCCAAATGGAATTCCAATGGTTTCTGAAGAGCAATTAGAAGAACTAATAAAAGCGAAAGATGTTGATGAAGTTGTATTTGCATATTCAGATGTTTCTCATGAAGAAGTTATGCATAAAGCATCAAAAGCTTTAACGGCAGGAGCGAATTATCGTTTAATTTCTGGAAAGTTTTCACAAATTAAATCCAATAAACCTGTAGTTGCTATTTGTGCTGTAAGGACTGGGTGTGGTAAAAGCCAGGTATCTCGCGCCACTTACAGATATTTGAAAAGTAAGGGATATAAGGTAGTAGCTATACGTGAACCGATGCCTTACGGTGATCTAGTTAAACAAAATGTCATGCGATTCGAAAAATATGAGGATCTAGATAAATACGATTGTACCATTGAAGAACGTGAAGAATATGAGCCTTATATTGAGCAAGGGCTTGTTATCTATTCGGGTGTTGATTATGAGAAGATAATTAGAGAAGCAGAAAAGGAAGCTGATGTAATTATCTTTGATGGTGGAAATAATGAAATTTCATTTTATATTACTGATTTATTATTTATAGTCGTCGATCCATTAAGACCGGGGCATGAATTAAAATACCATCCAGGTGAAGTCAATGCACGTTATGCTGATGCTTTTGTAATCAATAAAATGAATAGTGCGAAACCTGAAGATGTTAAAACAGTTGAAGATAATTTAAATGAGCTTAACCCAAAAGCAATTAAAATCTACACTAACTCTGTAGTCACAGTCGATAATATTCACAGAATCAAGGGTAAAAAAGTAATAGTCGTAGAAGATGGTCCAACCCTAACACATGGGAATATGGCATATGGAGCAGGATATGTTGCTGCCAAAAATAATGGAGCAATAATTGTTGATCCTCGACCTTATCTTACAGGATCAATGAAAAATGTATTTGAAGAATTTCCTCAAATTACTGAAATAATCCCAGCAATGGGTTACAATGACCAACAAATTGCTGACATGGAACAAACTCTGAATAAAGCGGATGCGGAAGTCATTATTGATGGAAGTCCAATAGATCTTGAAAAATTAATCAATAGTAATAAACCAATAGTAAGGGTAAACTACGATATCGAAGGAATCAAGAGTCCAACAATAGAAGAAGTATTGGATATATTTATTGAGAAAAATCTGAAGAAATAATTTTATTATATCAATTTAAGAGGCAATTCAATATCATTAAATGTCCCTCTTCATTATCATTTTATCATAATTTAATCTTTTTTATAAAACTCAATGGTTCTATAATAATGATTTTTGCAGAAAAAAAATATGAAATCCAGGAAGTCCAAAAGGGATATGCAAATCGAACCTTATATATTAATCTTTCTAAAAATGAGATTAGTATAAAGCCCGTTTCTGATGAAATGAAAGAGAAATTCATTGGAGGTAAAGGGTTTGATCTTTGGTTAATGTGGAATTCTCTTCCTAAAGATCGTATTGTAAGATGGAATGATCCTGAAAATGAAATCTGTATCTCTTCTGGACCTTTAGGAGGGAGTATATTTTATCCTGGTTCTGGTAAGTCTATTGTCACTTCAATTTCTCCATTAACGGGAATAATAATTGATTGCAATGTTGGTGGTTTTTTTGGTCCATTTCTTAAATTCTCTGGATTTGATGCGCTTGAAATTCAAGGTAAGGCGGAAAGTGAAGTAAAAATATATATTGATGGTGTAAAAGGAATTGTGCAAATTAAAAAAGTTGACGTATCTGAAGGGCTTTCAGAATTCTCTCATGAACTTACACAACAACTAACAGAAAATTATGCCCCAGATAAAAATGAGAAACAACGTGTTTCAGTAGTAAGCTCTGGACCTGCCGCAAAAAATACTAAATGGGGTATGCTTAATTTCTCGTGGTTCGTTCGTAGTCGTAACTGGGCTTCTGTAAAACAAGCAGGTCGAGGAGGGATTGGAACTGTATTCAAAGACAAGAATCTCAAAGCTTTGATATGTACTTCACCAAAAGTAACGGTAAATTCAAATAATTGCGCGGATTTAGCAGCAGCTAGAGAATTAGGAAAAATTTATAGCCAAGAAATAATGAAACTTGATCCAAAACAAAATGAAATGCGGAGAGTTGGGACAGGACATCTTCCAGAGATAATGAATGTGACCGATCTTTTACCAACTGAAAATTTTCGGTTTGGAATGCATAAAGAAATAAGCGGTAAGGATATCCCTTATAGCCGTGAAAAGATGAAGACTACCTATTCTGGGAGAGAAGGTGCTGATGGTTGCTGGATAGGTTGTACGGTTAGCTGTTCCCACTATGTTGAAGGTCATACAGTTTTAACAGGTCCTTTTAAAGGTAAGAGAGTTATAGTAGATGGACCTGAATATGAAACTATTGCAGGTTGTGGATCTAATTGGGGGGTTTGGGATCCAAAATGGGTATTAGAAACGAATTTTTATTGTGATACATATGGTTTAGACACTATATCTGTTGGTACAGGTATTGCTTTCGTAATGGAATGTTATGAAGAAGGCATATTAAATAAAGAAATAACTAGTGGTCTTGAACTTAATTTTGGGAAAGCAGAAGCAGCACTCCAATTAATACATCAAATGGCTAAGGGAGAAGGTTTTGGAGTCATAGTAGGTCAAGGAATCAGGGAAATGAAAAAAATTTTTGCTGAGAATTATGGTGCTGATCCGCAATTCTTGCAGGATATTGGAATGGAACATAAGGGTTTAGAATTTTCTGAATATATGACAAAAGAATCTTTAGCACAACAAGGTGGATATGGTTTAACTAATAAGGGACCTCAACATGACGAAGCTTGGTTAATCTTCGAAGATATGATTCGTAATTCAATTCCTAGTTTTGAAGACAAAGCAAGGGCTCTTCGCTGGTTTCCATTATGGCGTACTTGGTTTGGCCTTAATGGACTTTGTAAGCTCCCATGGAACGATATTCTGCCAGAGTCTCAAGCGGATTACCCAATTAAAGATCCTAAAACAAGAGAATTAATTCGAGCAAAAGTTCCTGACCATGTTGAATGGTATGCCAAATATTTTTCAGCAGTTACAGGAAGAAAATCTACTCCAGATGATCTTATTAAAATGTCAGAAAGAGTTTACAACTTTCAAAGAATTTTTAATATTCGGTTAGGACATGGATTAAGAAATGATGATTCTAATTTACCATATCGAGCGATGGGTCCCGTTTTACCTTTAGAATATGAAAGTCGTCAAGAAAGATATGATACTCAACTCCAAGAATTAGAATATGATATATCTGAGAAAACTACAGAAGAAAAGATAAAAATTCTTCGAAAGCATCGTGAAGAACAATATTCCAAACTTCAAGATGCGGTATATAAAGAACGTGGATGGAGACAGAATGGTTGTCCGACAATTGAAAAAGTCAAAGAATTAGGAATTGATTATGATGATGTGATAAAATTCATAAAACCTTATCAATGAATAATTATATTCTCAACAATTTTAAATTAGATTCCATATGGAAGATATAAAAAAACATCCCATTCTAGAGATACCAGAAAGATTAAAGATAATTTTTACCTTTGATGGGAAAGAATTAACTGGATTTGAAGGAATGGTTATATCTTCTGCCCTTTTTCTTAATAAAATTAAAACATTTGGTCATCATGTAAAAGATAACAGCCCACAAGGTATGTTTTGTGCCAATGGACAATGTGCACAATGTAATGTTATAGTGGATGGTATTCCAGTAAAAGCATGCATGACACCTCTTAAAGAAGATATGATTATTGAAAGCTGTAATGGTTTACCAGAATTAACCCCAATAGATGATTCTGTGAGTGTAGGAGATCCAAAAATAATAAATACTGAAGTCCTTGTAATCGGAGCTGGACCAGCTGGATTATTAGCAACATACGTTTTAGGAGAAAAAAATACTCAAGTTATTTTAGTAGATGATAAAAATGAGCTTGGGGGGAAATTAGTTCTTCAGACACATAAATTTTTTGGATCAGAAGAAGATGTTTATGCTGGTAAACGCGGTATTGAAATTGCGAAGATTCTTGGTGATTCAGTAAGATCTTTATCAAATGTTAAAGTGTGGATAAATAGTATTTGTTTGGCAGTCTTTAGTGATGGCTTTGTTGGAATTTTTAAAAATAACGAGGAATATGTCCTCGTAAAACCGAGTTATTTATTAATTGCAACTGGTGCAAGGGAGAAGATGTTGGTTTTTCCTGGTAATACACTCCCCGGAGTATATGGCGCGGGTGCATTTCAAACTTTAGTAAATCGTGATTTAATTAGAGCTGCAGATAAAGTTTTTATTATAGGAGGAGGTAATGTAGGATTAATTGCAGGATATCATGCAATCCAAGCAGGAATGGAAGTTGTAGGGCTTATTGAAGCTTTACCTCAGTGTGGTGGATATAGAGTTCATGAAGATAAATTAAGACGATTAGGCGTTCCGATTTATACTAATCATACAATAATTTCTGCGAATGGAATAAATAAAGTAGAATCTATTACTATTGGTCAACTTGATAATGATTTTAATATAATTTCTGGAACTGAAAAAACATTTCCATGCGATACTATTTTAATTGCTGTAGGCTTAAATCCAGTAGATGAATTTTTTCATAAAGCAAAAGAATTTGGATTTAAAGTCTGGGTAGCTGGTGATGCTCAGGAAATTGCAGAAGCTTCTGCAGCAATTTTTATAGGTAAAATTGAAGCATTAAAGATTCTAAAAGAAATGAGACTTGAAATTTCTGAAAATCTCGATGAGCTTCAGAAATTTGCTAATATAATGAAAGCTAAACCACCTCAACCTATTAAATCAGATATTTCATTTAAAGAAGAAGGTATATATCCCGTTTTTTACTGTGATCAGGAAATTCCTTGCAATCCATGCACTTCTGTCTGTCCTCAAGAACAGATTGAAACTATTGATAATCTTATTACACAATTACCATATTTCAAGGGTGATCAAGATTGTATTGGGTGTGGAAAATGTGTAGCTGTTTGTCCTGGATTAGCAGTTATATTAATGGATTATAGAAAAGATAAAGATAAACCATTAGTAACTTTCCCCCTTGAACTCACAAATAAGAAATTAGAAAAAGAAGAAAAAGTTATTGTAGTAAGTAATAAGGGAGAATTGGGAGAATTTAAAGTATATAAATCACGAATATTAAAAGAGTTTCCTAAAACTCAATTAATAACTGTTCAATTGCCTTCAGAAATAGCAAAACAAGCTGTAGCTATTAAATTATATAAAAGTAGATATAGTGAGCCTATAAAATTATATCAGAAGTCTTATACTGACGATGATATAATTGTATGTAGATGTGAACGTGTATCTGTTGGAGAAATCAGAAAGTGGATACGTTCAGGAGTAAGAGATTTTAATGAATTAAAAGCTTTAACTAAAGTAGGAATGGGAGCTTGTGGGGGTAAAACATGTACACCTCTTATTGAGACAATATTTAAAGAAGAAGGAATATCTATTAATGATGTTATCCCAGGTACAAAACGACCACTGTTTTTAGAAGTTCCAATGGGTATTTTTGCTCATATTAAGGATAGGGAGGAGAGATACTAAATGGTCGAATATGATATAATCATAATCGGTGCTGGAAGTGTTGGCGTCCCTACAGCTTTAGCTACTGCATATGATGGACTAAAAACACTGGTTATTGACTCATTACCCTCGGTCGCTCAAGCCGATAATAAACACGCAATTGGTGGAATTCGAGCTACTCATTCACACAAAGGAAAGATATGGTTATGTCAAAGATCAATAGAAATTTTCTCTACTTGGGAAGAAAAATTTGGTGATGATATATGGTGGAATCAAGGAGGTTATACTTTTTTAGCATTCACAGAGAATGATGAAAAACTATTGGAAGAAACAGTCCAACTTCAAAAGAGTTATGGATTAAATATAAATTATGTTGATGCTGAAAAAATTAAGGAGATTATACCAGGTATAAACGATAATGGGTTATTAGGAGGTACTTATAGCCCTGAAGATGGAAATGCATACCCACTCTTAGCAATACACTCTTTCTATAGCCATTCTAAAGATTATGGTACAGAATATCATTTTAATGAGAAAGTTATAGATATTCTAACAAAAAAGAATAATGTAGTTGGTGTCAAAACTACAAAAGGAAAATATAAAACTAATAATGTCATTAATGCTGCTGGAGCTCACGCTAAAGACATTACTAATATGGTGGGTGTCCCTACTCCAGTAGAACCTGAATCACATGAAGCTGGAATAACAGAACCCGTAAAAAATTTCTTTTCACCAATGATTGTAGACATCAGACCGTGCTCTGATCCAAAATTTGGTGATTCTAAAAATTATTATTTTTATCAAAATAAAGAAGGAAAAATAATTTTTTGTTTAACTCCTGAACCAAATATTCCAGGAGTAGATCGTCGCGAAACTAGTTCATTTTTGCCTCAGATTTCAAAGAGATTAATACAACTTTTACCACGCTTGAGAAATATAAAAGTGCGAAGAACTTGGCGGGGCTTATATCCAATGACTCCTGATGGAAATCCAATTGTGGGAAAGATTGATGAAATTGATGGTTATATTAATGCGGTTGGCATGTGTGGTCAAGGATTTATGCTGGGACCTGGTTTAG
This sequence comes from uncultured archaeon, assembly GCA_964435435.1. GTDB lineage: Archaea > Asgardarchaeota > Lokiarchaeia > Sigyniarchaeales > SOKP01 > Loki-b32. The sequence goes on along the minus strand of CAYSZJ010000081.1, from coordinate 9,957 downwards.
GAGAACTCTTAAGCCGACTTTTAACAGAAAAAATAACTTCACGAGATAAGGAAATTTTAGATACTCTTTCATATACTCGTGATTTTGGTGCAGAAGAAGAATTAAAATAAAAATAAATAAAAAGAAGTAGAATAAAAATGAGTTTTGATATTATAATTAGAAATGGAAGAATAGTTGATGGAACAGGAAATCCATGGTATAGAGGAGAAATTGGAATTAAAGATGGAAAAATAAAAAAAATTATAACAAAAATAAGTGAAGTAGCATCAAGAGAGATAGATACAGAGGGGATGATAATTTCCCCAGGTTTTATTGATATGCATTCTCACACTGATTTTATTTTGCCAATTTTCAATAGAGTGGAATCTTTTATACGCCAAGGTATAACCTCTAATGTCATTGGGATGTGTGGAAATAGTTTTGCTCCGATCCACCCTGATCATGTGGAAGATTTTCGAAAATTTTATGCTCGTACAATTCCTCTTTATGAAGATTACGAATTCACATGGAATACATTTAGGGAGTATTTAACAAAATTAGAAGAAGATCAATGTTCTATAAATTTAGTGCCTGTTGTTGGATTTGAAAATATTCGAATTGCTGGTGGACCTGGATACGAGAATCGTTCTCCAACTTCAGATGAAATCGAGAGAATGAGTGAATATGTTATAGAGGCAATGGAAGCTGGAGCTTTTGGAATGAGTACTGGTCTTATTTATGCTCCACAAGTCTATGCAAAAACTGAAGAAATCATAGAAGTTACTAAAGTGGTTGCTCAGTATGGAGGACTATATTTTTCTCATATTCGCGATGAAGGAGAAGATATAATTAATGCAATCAAAGAAGTTATTGAAATTGTAGAAAAATCGGGATGTAGAGGAGGACATATCGCTCACCATAAAATCTCAGGAAAAATCTCTTGGGGGAAGAGCAAGGAAACTTTAGAACTCATTGAAGAAGCTAATAATCGTGGAATTAGTATTACATATGATCAATATCCATATAATAGAGGATTTACTTCTCTAAGTGCAATACTTCCTCCTTGGGTACATGAAGGTGGTCCTGATAAATTACTTGAGCGTATAAAAGAAAAAGCTAATCAAGAAAGAATCAAGGAAGAAACAGAGAAAGCAATAGAAGGTTGGGAAAATTTTATAAAAAGAAATGGATTCGAAAGTGTTTATATCTCGTCTGTTGTTTCGGAGAAATGGAAAGATATTGAAGGTAAAAACATACCAGAAATTACAAAAATTAAAGGAATGAAAGATAACTGGGAGACAATGTTTTCAATTTTGATAGATGATGAAGGTGGTTCGACAGTAACACTTGAAACTATGGGTGAAGAAGACATCCGTAGAATTATGACAGGTGAATATCATATGGTTGGGACAGATGGTTTAGGAATTCCAAATAGACCAAGCCTAGGAAAATATCACCCTCGATTTTATGGAACATATCCACGAATTTTGGGTAAATATGTTAGAGAAGAAAAGCTGTTGACATTAGAGGATGCTATTCGTAGAATGACTTATTTCCCGGCATTAAGATTAGGATTAACTGATCGTGGATTAATAAAGGAAAATTTTTGTGCAGATCTTGCTATATTTGACCCCAATACTATAATTGATAAAGCGACTTTTGAAGATCCCCATCAATTTCCCGAAGGTATACCTTATGTAATTGTTAATGGAGGTATTGTTGTCGATAATAACATACAAAAACGAAAATTTCCAGGAAAAGTATTACGACGCCCTTTATAAGTATAAAATTAAAATGACCAAATTAATAAAAAGTAAATCTATTAATATTCGACCCAAATGGGTCCAATATAACTAGTCCTTCCATTAGCTCCAACTACACGAACCAAATAGTAATCAAAACCTCCAGTATTTAGTGTGTTTGGATCTACAGGATTCTCACTATATTCATTTATGTAATATTGTCCGTCCTCTTTTCTTAAACAACTATTTCTATAAGACATACCTTCAATTGGAGCTGTGTCGGTGAAAGTAATTTTATTAATTGGTCCAAGGACAGTTGAACTATACAATAAGGCTCCTTTTTTAATGATCTCAATGGTAGCAAGCCAATTTGGTACCCAATTAGAATGGACAGGAGCAGCTTTATATTTTAAAGCAACAGGAGCACCATCTTGAGCGAGGAAGATTTCAATTTGTCTATGTTCATTTTGATTAGCAGCAATGAGTGTTGATCCAAATCCTACTGTAGTACCATTAATGGCAAACGTTAAAATTGGACGACCATGATCGGAATTTGCGTAGATCTGCTGATTTTCCAATCCATTAAATATACTATCCCGAGTAAGATTATTTGCATATACAGCTGTTAATCCACCAGGATAAGGATGATCATTTCGAGCATGCCAGATACTAAGAGGCCATTGACGTCCTATATAAGCATCTGTATGACTTAAACTATGACCAGGATGTCCATCATGACCATCACTAGAAGCATAAAGTGTCAATCTTTTTCCCATATTTAATGTATCAATTATGGATGACCCATTTCCATATTTGGGAGGCATATCTACCGATCCTCTATAACTTAATTGATGTCTTGGTTCAAATAAACCCTCTCCATGAACTGAGGTTACTTCCGCTAATTTCACATATGTGGGATTTATATAGGTCCAGTCTTGCATAAATGATTTTCGAACTGTATGATGAGGGAGTGCAAGTGCTCGATGACCAGCTGTAGAAGTGAATTTATCAAGTTGATCCCATAATGCGTCAGGAGATTTTTGAGTGTTTGCAGAAATATGAGGCAATTTATCCCCACTAAAAATACACGTATAGTGTCCGAAATTTATATTGAAGGTCGTTATATAACCTGTTGTCCATTCAAGCCCTTGAAAAGATACAAATTCAAATGGCTCATATGCTTTATTTGTGGCTCGCTCCAACGTTGAAGACAAACCACTTCCTTTTGGTGCTAATCCAAATAAATCTAAATGCTCTCCATGTTCAGTGAGAGCATAAAAATCTAAACATGAAATATATCGAGCATAAAAAAATGAATGTTCTGGTGAACCAGATCCGTCAGACAACATTGAATGAGTATGTATATCTCCCCAATAAATCATAGGATCAGTATTAGAAAAATTATTAACGACTATAGGGTTGCTATAATATGTATTTTGCGTTTTCGTGTCGCTTATCAATATGTAATGAATTCCAGGCGTTTTGATCATAACATTGAATCTATGTATTCCATTATCTTTTCCATCTTTGATAGAATATGCCGGGATTATTCCTTGGATGATTAATTGACCTGTAAAAGTATATTTACTTGGTAACACCGCATCTACAAACCCAATATGATTATATGTTGTAAGGTTATAAGATTCAAGAAAAAATTCTATAGTTCCGTGATAATTAACGCTTATCCTCTCATATTTATCCCAAGCTTCAACAGTTACCTCGAAACTATTGCCAGTTTTAACTGTAGAAGGAGCATGTATCCACAATAGATGTGGATTATTATCAAACATCACTCCAAGATTAATGCTTACCGAACTCCATAAAATAATTGGAATTATAATTGCAATTATTTTTAGTGTAATTCTTAGTTTTGATGGTATCCTTTCAGATATCGAATCGAATTTAATTTTTCTAGGTGTATAATCTTTTTGCACTTTTTTCATGATTATTTGAACTATGGAAATTAGTCCAATTATAGCGCCAGAGATTATTAAAATCGCTAAACCAACATATGCATAGATAACATTAACAGTTTCAGCTAAAATAGTGCTTATCGCAACAACAAAAGCAAGAATGAAACCATTTTTCTTCCTTGCAATTTCCTTAGAGATTGCTGCTAAAAAAACCCCAATTAACACCCCAATAATACTAAACCAAAACCAAGTAATTGTATAAATACCAAAGGCTAAAATAATCGCTCTAAGAACTCACCACCATATACTATCTTGATAATTTTTGGTTTCCTCACTTTCTTTTGGCTTAGATTTCACAGTATTATTACCTCAATGTTCTTTACTTTTAATTTAAAATAAAATTCAACCTCTTTCCTTAAAATAATATTTATTTTTAAAGAAGATCCTAATTTTACTCAATAAAAATAAATCTCCGTAATAAATTTTATTTGATATTTCCTTTTACTACTTAATTATTATTAAAAATTGAAAATGGGAACCAGAAATGGAACGTCATCTGTTAAAAGTCTCAGATCTTTCAAAAGATGAGTGTGAAAAGGTTATTAATATATCAATTGAGATCAAGAAAAATCCTAAAAAATATAGTTCAGCTTTAAACGGAGAAACACTCTTAATGCTATTTGAAAAGCCATCCTTAAGAACACGGGTATCTTTTGAAACAGGGATGCAGCAATTAGGTGGACATGCAATTTTTTATTCAATAAAAGATTCTCCTTTAGGTAAAAAAGAAAATATTAGTGATACTGCTAAAGTAGCTTCAAGATTTGTTAATTTAATTGCTGCTCGTGTATATAAACGTCAAGATGTATGGGATCTTGCCAAATATGCTGATGTTCCAGTTATCAACATGCTTGATGATTTTGCACATCCATGCCAAATCCTCGGGGATTTTCAAACTATTAAAGAGAAGAAAACTCATCTAGATAACATGAAATTATCCTACTTCGGTGATGCATATAACAATGTTACTTATGATTTAATGCGGATGTGTGCAATGTTTGGTTGGAGAATGGATGTTGCCTGCCCTAATGCTCCAGAATATTCACCTGAACAACCTGTTTTAGATGAGGTTTCAGATTTGTCTAGAGAAACAGGGGCTGAAGTAAAAGTTGTCCACAATGCTCTAGAAGCTGCTCGAGATTCTGATGTTATATATACTGATAGCTGGATGAGTTATGGAATACCGCAAGACCAAGAGGAAGAACGGAAAAAATCCTTTATGCCTTTTCAAGTTACGTCATCAATTATGGAAGCTGCGAAACCTGATGCGGTATTTATGAATTGTTTACCCGCTATGCGGGAATATGAGCAAACAACTGAAGTTATTGATGGACCTCAATCAATTGTGTTTGATCAAGCAGAAAATCGATTGCATATTCAAAAAGCAATAATGTTGTTTTTGCGAGATAAATTTTAGGATTTTTTTATACCTATAATATAAAGTTTTAAGAACATTAATTTAAGAAGGTGTTGCATATTCTTTATCCAATAAGAAATAATTATCGTCAATATATTGACCTTTCTGGATTTTGGGATTTCCAATTTGATTTAGATAATCAGGGAATAGAAAAAAATTGGAATGAGGGGTTTTCTAATGGAGAACCTATTGCTGTTCCCGCAAGTTGGAACGATCAATTCACAGAAAATCGGGATTTTTTAGGACCTGGATGGTACCAAACTGTTTTTAATACTCCTAGGGGTTGGAATGAGAATAAAATCATTCTACGATTTGCTTCTATTAATTATTTAGCAGATGTGTGGCTTAATAGAGAACATTTAGGGACTCATGAGGGGGGTCATTTACCATTTGAATTTGATGTTACAAACTTAGTAAAACCTCAGAAAAATCTTCTTGTAGTACGTGTAGATGGGAGCTTATCGGCTGAACGAGTTCCACCAAGTGGACGCCCATATAACTTTCCTAATACTAATTTTGATTTTTTTCCGTTCTGTGGTATTCATCGACCAGTTTTGCTTTACTCAATTCCTAAAGATGGTTTCGAAGATATTACTGTAATAACTAACATAGATAATGATTTAGGAATAGTATTAGTAAAGCTGAACCTAGCAAATGAGCACTCAGTTGAATCGCGTTTGACGTTAAAAGGAGATAATATTGAGATTAAAACGGAAAAGCCGAATATGGGAAATCTAATAGAGACAAGGCTTGAAGTAAAGAATCCTAAATTATGGTCTCCTGAAAATCCTTATCTCTATGATTTAACAGTGGAGCTTCTCAATAATGGAGTAGTATTTGATTCTTATACACTAAAAATTGGGATTAGAACTATCGAAGTTAAGGGCGATCAACTATTTTTAAATGGTAAGCCAATTTACTTGCATGGATTTGGACGTCATGAAGACTTTCCTGTAACAGGAAGGGGTTATCTTCCTGCTGTTATTATTAAAGATTATTCTTTAATGAAATGGATTGGAGCAAATTCTTTCCGAACAACCCATTATCCTTATTCAGAACAGATGATGGACCTTGCTGATCGTCTCGGTATATTAATAATTGATGAGATTCCGGCTGTTGGGCTTACATTTATTCAAGAGCACCTTGATCGCCATCTTACTTTATGCAAACAATACATTCAAGAACTAGTAGAACGTGATAAGAACCATCCCAGCGTAATTATATGGAGCTTAGCAAATGAACCAAATTCCAGCCCACGATCGAAAAATTTTTTCCATGAGCTTTACAATTTTACAAAAAAATTGGATCCATCTCGTCTAGTTACTTTAGTTAATATGCAAGGTGTAAGAAATAAAGCCTTTGAATTTTGCGATATTGTGTGTTTAAATCGGTATTATGCATGGTATACTGATACAGGTCAAATTGAGAAGGGAATTAAACAATTATCTGAAGAACTCGATAAAATATATCAACGATACCAAAAACCAATAATTTTAAGTGAATTTGGGACAGATACTATCCCTGGATGGCATGCACAACCTCCAGAGATGTTCAGTGAAGAATATCAAGTAGAATTTATAACTCAGTATATTGAACTTTTAAATAGTAAACCATATATCGTTGGTCAACATGTCTGGAATTTATGCGATTTCAAGACACCTCAAGGTATTAGAAGGATGGGAGGAATCAATTATAAGGGAGTGTTTACAAGGGACAGAAGACCTAAAATGGCAGCACATCTATTAAAGAAGTTATGGAGTAACAACTAAGTTTCATGGATATGAACAAACAGCTGAGATGATAGATGGCCCTCAATCAGTAGTTTTTGATCAGGCTGAAAATCGCTTACGTATACAAAAAGTAATTATGCTTTTTTTACTAGGTAAATCTTAAGCTTAAATTCTTAACTTATTTAAAATTTTTTCAGTCTCTTGATACTCAGTTGGATATATTTTTCCAAATAACCGATACCAGTCTATTCCCATCAATGCTCCCCCAATAAAACAAAAAATAAAGCCTAATAAAACCACAATTTCATATTTAAGTTTAAATATTTCTTCTAATAGGAAATCCGTTCCATGGATAAGCATATTTAATGAAAAACTATTAAGTAAAAATCCAAAAGAATGTAATATCAAGCGGGGAGATTTGAAAAATTGAATAGAATCTTGAGTTATTGGATTAAATATTGTTGATGTATCATTATTAATTGTAGAATTTCGTTTTTCAATAAATTTTAAATTGACTAAATCCCTTCTATCTCGGAAAATGAGGAAGCTCCCACTAAATAAAAAAAGATATAACAAAACAATAGTGATAGCTAATATTACTTTCAACTCATTATTCATAATCTTAAATTGGATTAAAATATAAAAAGCAATCAATAAGATAATAGCTAATATAACAAATATAATGCCAATAAAACCTTCATGAATGTGGTAATTTTTAAAAACTTTTCCTTTTTCATTTTGGTTTGAAAGGTTCTTGATAAATTTAATTTGATTTAAAGTAAATCCTGGAGATAAGATGCATATTGAGATAATAGTGGTGGAATCTCTTATAGTATACCAATCCCAAAAACCTAGTTCAATCTTAAAAAGATCAAGTAGGTAAATTATGATCCATATTAGAGCTCCAAATGTGATTATAAAGACAAAAATTAGGTTTAATAATCTAAAATTGATCAAAAAAAAAAGAGCGTAAAAAAATATCGTAAAATAGAAAATAGTAATCATCCAATTTACTCTTAGAGTAATGGATTGCCAATCATAATTCTGATTATAATAAAAGAAAAAATAAAGAACTATAGAACTAAAAATTAATAGAACAAAAACAAAAACTACTTTAAAAATAAAGAATCCATTTTTCATTTTTTTTGGAACATTACTTAAATCTCATTTTTTTTATTTTGTCAAATTTTTTCTGTTTTTTAAATAAAATAAAATCTTATCTCAATCTATAATCCTTTATTATATTTTTGAGTTTATTATTTTAAAGAAAAAGAATATGTGTGTGTATGTATATATGTATACATATGACTTCTAAAAATATTAGTATTACTGAAGAAGTGTATAAGAAATTAATGAAAATTAAGAGAGAGAATGAAAGTTTCTCTGAGCTTTTCTTAAGATTATTAAGAATCCAAAAAGTTAATATAGAGAAAACCTTTGGGGCTTGGAATCTTTCTAAAGAAGAGAAAGCTGAAATTTGGAATGATATTTCAAATCGGTCTGGACGTAGTTGGAAAAAATCTGGATTTGGTGATATAAATGATAATTCTTGATACTTCTGCATGTATTGATTATCTAAATGGAAATGAAGAAGTTAAAAAAGCTATCTCTAAACAAGAAGAACTAGTCCATATTACATCAATTACTGTCTATGAAGTTAACATTGGTTTAGAACGTACAAAAAGAAAAATTTCCGATAAAAGATATAGTGAACTCTGTAAAATATGGTTGGAATTTATTAGCAGTATGGAAATCTTCCCTTTGGGATATAAAGAAGCTGAAAGAGCGGCACAAATATACGATATTCTCGAGTCTAAAAGTCAAATGATTGATGACAACGATATTTTAATTGCAGGTATTATGCTTTCAAATGGTATTAAAAAAATTATAACTAAAAATATTAAACATTTTGAAATAATTGATGGTATTGAACTTATTCCATACGAATAACGAGAAATTTAAAAACTAAACATAATAAAAGACAGCACTTTTTTTGCGTGAAAAGTTTTAAATAAAAAGTTTAATATTATTTATTTTTCATTTACTTTTATGTAATTTTACCTAGAGGTTTTTGTGTGAAAACATTAATTGTTGCACTTGGCGGAAATGCCTTAATTAAGTTTGGTGAAGAAGGCACAACTGAGGAGCAATTCAAGAATCTAAGAATTCCAATCAGTCAGATTGCAGAATTAGCAAGAGAGTTTAATATTATCATAACACATGGTAATGGGCCTCAGGTTGGAAATCTTTTACTACAACAAGAAGCAACAATGGCTGTAGCAAAAAGACCTTTACAAATTTTAGTGGCAGAAACACAAGGTCAAATTGGCTTTATGATTGAGTCAACTTTAGATGAACAATTGATGAGAATAGAGCTTGATGAAGAAAAGCTTTTTCTTACAGTGCTCACATATGTTAAAGTTGATCCAGAAGATCCAGCTTTTTATAATCCAACTAAACCTATCGGTCCAGTTTATTCTGTTCCGAAACCTGGATTTGTAAAAACAGCAAAAGGATATCGTCGCGTTGTTCCATCTCCTAAACCTATAAAGATCTATCAATGGCGTGAAATTAAAAGATTAATGGAGTTAGGAGGCTGGATTGTTATAGCTTGTGGTGGAGGTGGTATCCCAGTTATAAAAGAGAAGAAAAAATTGTATGGTGTAGAAGCAGTTATCGATAAAGACCTTGCTAGCGCTAAATTAGCTGAACAAATTGAGGCAGATATCCTTCTCATAGCTACTGATGTTGACAAAGTTGCTCTTAACTATAAAAACCATAACCAAATAGATTTAGATAAACTTTCAGTGTCCGATGCAAAAAAATATTTAAGAGAAAGTCAGTTTCCAGCTGGAAGTATGGGGCCAAAAATTCAAGCGGTAATAAATTTTATGGAATCAGGCGGAGAAAAAGCGATTATTACTTCAATCGATAAAATAAAAGAAGCTTTAGAGGGAAAAGCCGGTACTCATATATATAGGGATAATTAAATTAAAAATAATTCAATTAAGAAAAAAAAAATTAATCACATAATTTTTTTACTAAAAATTTCTATAGGATTTTCGAAATCAGATCTTCTGATCCAAGTTACTATTTTTTTGATACCCATATTCTCT
>CAYSZJ010000080.1:0-18418 GCA_964435435.1 uncultured archaeon | reverse complement strand
GTATTTAAAATTTAATTATAATTAGTATTAATTCAAATTCCTAAAATATTTTTATGAAAAAATTAGAAAAAAAGGGGATTAGTATACATTTATTCGAAATTTACAATAACCTTTAATTCATCATGAGGAGGATTAGCTAACTTTTCAAACATCTGAGGTACTTCGTCAATTGTGATGTGATTTGTAATTGTTGCTTCGCCGTTTATTCTGCCTTGTTCTAATAAACTAACTGCTGTCCTAAAAATATCCTGATTATAACCATAAACTCCCTTTAGCGTTATACTATTCGTTGTTAAAAGTAAAGCATTACTAATTTCAAAAGAACTTGAGTGCATGCCTATTAAGGTGATACAACCACCCTTTTTGATTAGAGAGAGAGAATTACTGACTGTAGATGATAGACCAACACAATCAAATATATGATCAGGTCCTAATTTGTCTGTTAATCTCCCTATTTTAGCCCAATTCCTAGGGTTGAAAGCTTTATTTGCTCCTAATTCAAGAGCTTTTTGTTGCTTTGATTCTATAGGCTCTAAGACAAAAATTTTTTTAGCCCCAGCGGTTTTTAATACGAGAATCACAAACAATCCAATGGGTCCTGCACCCATAACTGCAGCAATATCACCAATCTTAAATCCAGACTCTTGAACCGCGTTTATAGCAATAGATAAGGGTTCTACTATTGCTCCATTTTCATAAGAAACACTATCAGGCAAAATATGAACTCTTTCTGCTTTAACATTAATAAAGTCTCTCATTGCTCCATTTTCAGTTATGCCTAATGCATAATTTTGTAATTTACACATATTTTCTTGATGGTGGATACAATAATAACATTCACCACAAGGAATCTGTGGATTTACAGTTACTCTATTCCCGACCTTTAATTTTTTTACCTCCCCCCCAATTTCAATGATTTCACCTGAAAATTCGTGACCAATAATTTTACCTGGTAAATATGGTCCACCACTCTCATAAGAGCCAACTCCTGTCCCGCAAATACCTACTTTCTTCACCTTAATTAAAACTTCATCCGGTTTTATTTCCGGTTTTGCTAAATCATCTCTAATTGAAATCTTATGTTTCCCTTCAAAAATTACTCCTTTCATATTATAACACATATATTATTAGTTTTAGTTAAGAATTTTAAGAAAAAAAAGGGTTATAATACACCCATTGATAGCAATAATTTTGTACCATCAGGCGTGTCAAATTTTATTTTTACATCTAATACCGCTGGTTTTCCTGAATTCTTAGCTCGTTCGAGGGCAGGCTTAATTTCTTTAGGATCTGTGATAACTTCTCCATAACAACCAAAAGCTTCAGCAACTTTTGCATAATTAAACTCTGGTAGCTCTGTATCTATAAATCGTTTACCACATGCTAGTTTTTGTCCTGATTTAATCATCCCCCACGCACTATTATTAGCAATCACATAAATTAGATTAGTTAATCTTAACCTTGCAGCTGTTTCAAGATCTTGGATATTGATCATGAAACTTCCATCACCTGACAATGAAATCACTTGTTTATCAGGTTTAGCCAATTTTGCTCCAATGCCATAAGGAACAGAAGTTCCTAGGTGCCCCATTCCTACAGAATTTAAAATTGAAAGTGGTCCTAATGGTTTATAAAAATCTATTTGTTCAATCGTATAGCATGTAATATCTCCTCCATCAATAATCAAAATTCCATCGTTATCTATATATTCAAGAACATCTTTGACTAATCTTTGAGGTAAAATAGGTACCTTATCTCTTGAAGTCTTCTTATCAAAGGCATTAATTTGATTTTGTCTTATGCTTACTAATTTTTCTAACCATTCCCTCTTTTCAACTTTTTTGGTCTTCTTTACTTCTTCAAGGATCTGATTCAAAAACATCTTACAATCTCCAACAATCCCTAGAGTAATTGGTTTATTTCTTCCTATGATAGTTGGATCAATATCAACCTGTATCATCTTTTGTGAGTTTTTCCAAAAAGGTTCTTGACCATGTCCTAATACATGTGAAAATCTGACTCCAAGTGCTAAAATTATATCCGCTTCTGCTGTTGCTGACATTGCGGGACCACCTAATGTTGCTCCAATTAAGCAATTTGATCTATTTGTTATTGTACCAATACCCATAATTGAAGTGATGACAGGGATTTGTAAATATTCCGCAAATTCAGATAATTGATCCCAACCTTTTGCTCTTGAAACACCACCACCAGATATTATTAAGGGCTTTTCAGCTTTTAGTAAAAGATCCAATGATTTTTTTATTATCTCATTATCGATAGCAGGATTATCAATAGCCCTGTATCTTTCCGCAGGTAAAATTGTAATTTTATCCTCTTCAATTTCTTCAAGAAAGGCATCTTCAAAGATCTCCAGTAAGACGGGTTTTGGATGACCACCAATCGCTTCTCTGAATACCTTATGAACCGCATCAGGGATCTCTTCAAGTTTTCGGATACTTTTTTGATATTTTGTAATTGGTGTAAACAAGGTTATTTGATCAAGATTTCCCTGTAGTGTATGTGTATCTTCATACATACTATTTACTTGGGGCACAAGCGCAATCACAGGTATACTATCACTCCAGGCTGCACCGACACCAGGAACAAGATGTGTAGCTCCAGGGCCTACTGTTCCAAAACAAATTCCAGGAGTATTTGTTACTCGAGCCCATGCATCAGCTGCATGTGCTGCTGCTTGTTCATGCCTAAATAATATAGTAGTGATCCCTTGTTCTTTTCCCCATCTGTAAATAGCATCATACATAGTGAGGAGTTGCCCGCCAGGAATACCAAACAAATACTTAACATTTTCTTGGAGAAGACATTTTATTAAAACATCTCCCCCATTGATCTTTTTCTTTTCTTCTCCCAAAATTTTCACCTTATAATAAATTTGGTTTACAATTGATATTACACTTATTTTTTGTTATTTAAATAGTTATCCAAAAGGCGGTAGTATAAAAGTTAGAGTATTTTTCTATTTTTTTTTATTTTGAACCTAATTATAAACCCCCCATTGAATACATCATCTTAAGAAAATCAGGTGTATCATATTTTATTTTCACGTCCAATACTGCAGGTTTACTTGAATTTCTAGCCCGTTCGAGTGCTGGTGTGATTTCATTTGGGTCTGTGATTACTTCTCCATAACACCCAAATCCTTTTGCACAAGTGCCAAAATCAAAATCTGGGAAATCTGTATCTATATATCGTTTTTTATACCCAAATTCTTGTCCAGTTTTAATCATACCCCACGCATTATTATTTCCAATAACATATATTAAATTCTTTAAACCAAGTCTTACAGCAGTTTCTAAATCATGGATATTAATCATGAAACTTCCATCACCAGAGATAGAAATAACTTGGGTATCCGGTTTTGCTAATTTAGCTCCAATACCATAAGGAATGGATGTTCCAAGGTGACCCATTCCGATAGCTTGAAGCGTTGTAAGTGGTTTTCTTGGCTTATAGAAATCAATCTGTTCTAAAGCATAGACTGCGATATTCCCCCCATCGACGATGACAATTGCATCCTCATCCATAAATTCAAATACATCTTTAACCATTCTCTGAGGATTTATGGGTATATTATCAGATGAAGCTATTTTAATCCTTGATTGAATAATGTTTTTTCTTCTTTCAGCAAGAGAATCCAACCATTCTCTCTTTTGTACTTTTTCAGACTTTTTAACCTCTTCAAGGATTTGCTTTAAAAATGATTTACAATCTCCAACAATTCCTAATGTAATTGGTTTATTCCTTCCAATCATACCAGGATCAATATCTACTTGAATGGTCTTTTGAGATTTATTCCAAACAGGGGGGTTACCATACCCTACGGTAAATGAAAATTTACACCCTAAAGCTAAAACTATATCTGATTGACTAGTTGCTACATAACTAGCACCTCCTATGGAAGCACCAAGATAACATTTTGAAGTATTTGAAATAGTACCTATCCCCATCGTTGTGCAGATTACAGGAATTTGTAAATATTCGGCAAATTCTTTTAATTCATTCCATCCTTCTGCTCTCGCAACACCTCCTCCTGACACGATTAAAGGTTTTTTGGCATTTATTAACATATCTAAGGTTTTTTTAATTAACTTTTTATCAATTGCTGGTTTATAGAGAGCTCTATATTGTTCTGCTGCTAAAATTGGTATTTTTTCTTCTTCTAACTGCTCAAAAAGAGCATCAGGAAAAATTTCTAATAACACAGGTTGAGGACGACCACATGTAGCTTCTCGAAATATCTTATGAACAGCGTCAGGAATATTTTCTAATTTGCGAACACTTGTTTGATATTTAGTAATTGGTTTAAATAACGAGACTTGATCAAGATTCCCCTGTAACGCAAATTTATCCTCTTGATTGATATTAACTTGAGGCACTATCGCTATAACGGGGATATTATCACTCCATGCTGCACCTATACCCGGAACAAGATGTGTAGCTCCAGGACCAACTGTTCCAAAACAAACTCCTGGAGTGTTTGTAACTCGTGCCCATGCGTCAGCTGCATGTGCTGCTGCTTGTTCATGGCGAAACATTACAGTATTAATACCTTTTTCTCTACCCCAACGATATATTGCATCATACATACTTAATAACTGTCCACCGGGGATACCAAACATATATTTAACATTTTCTTTCAAAAGGCATTTTACTAATACATCGCCACCATTAATTCTTTTACCACTTGCCATTGTTATCACTATTTTGAAATATTGAAAGTATTGATATAAAACTCAACTTTTTAGTTTAAATATTTAACCAATTATTTTAACAAAAACGGTAAAAAGACAAAATGACTTTTAGTTTTAATTTAATTTTTGAGGATAAATTTGAATTATAGTTTAAAATTACTTAGAGAATTTAAGAAATTCTTCATTAATTCAGGAATTCTTTGGATATTATTGTGTTTTAAATTTAAATTCTTTAGTGAATTGAGCGACCTCAAAATTTGAGGAATCTCATGAAGATTATTATAACTTAAATCTAATTCTTTAAGTGAAGTTAATTTTTGTATAGATTCAGGAAGATTTTGTAGGTTATTTCGTTTTAAAATTAATTTTTGTAGGTGTGTTAATATACCAATTGATTCAGGAATCATTGATATTCCAACATTAGAATTGCTATATCGTTTTAAGGAAGAAAAATAAACATCAAGATCCTTTAATTTTGAAAGAGAATTGATTAAATCGGGATTATTCTTAATAAAATTCCATTTAAAAAAATTAAAATTTAAAATTTCAGCATGCTTATTATTTATAACTAACCAAGGTTCACCATTTTCAAAATCACTTAAATTTTGAAAAGTTTTATAGCTAAAGAGGTTTATTTCATAATTCTTTTTACTCTGAGCGAATAATACTTCTAAATCTAAAAAGAATTTTGATTCTTCAGGAACAATTCCAATATTTGACGCAAATTGCTTATTCCATCGTAATAAATCATCTAAAAATATTTGTGGGAGTAAATCAATAGTATAATTATCTGAAATATCGAAAAATACTTTTAAGACAAGAGGAGATCTATCATGCTGGATAACCCATCTTAAGGGTGAAATATTATCTTCTACAAAATTCAGAATAATGTATCTTGCTGCTGAGGTTCTAATAATAGCATTTTCATC
Organism: uncultured archaeon; assembly: GCA_964435435.1. GTDB lineage: Archaea > Asgardarchaeota > Lokiarchaeia > Sigyniarchaeales > SOKP01 > Loki-b32. The sequence continues at coordinate 12,774 of CAYSZJ010000080.1, read as the reverse complement.
TGATATTAGACAATTTTCAAGAGCTTTATAAATTTTATCGCTATAAATGTCTGAGTCTTCCAGTACTTTTATGCTTTGAACTCTAATTTCTGTATTATCGCTTCCCTCAATTAAGGAGATTAATAGTTCAGCAGCTTCCTGTTTATTTATATCTCCTATTAGCAGGTCATTTTGTATTTTTCCGGGTGTTACTAACTCTTTCATATATTTACTCTTTCATAGCAACTGAAGAATATATTTGTATTTAATTATGTAAAAGAAGTTATTAGTATTATCATTATATTTATCCATGTATAAAATGATAATAACTAAATAGAATAGATGTAAATTATTGATAAAAATAAAAATAAATTTCTTAGAATTGACTAGTTATTAAGTTTAACACTCTTTTCTCTTAACCCTCTTTATAATAGCCGATTAGTTTATAATTTGTTTTCGATTAATATAATTGTATCAATTTTTAAATTTGCAAATTGAATTGGTGAAGAAAAATTCGTACATATGAACAGTATGTTGAAGATTTAAAGAAAATGAAGCCGAATGTCTATATTGGTGATAAAAAGGTTGGTCGAGATGATCCTAGAATTCATGGAGGAATGCGTATAATAAAGGAGACATTTGATTGTGCATATGACCCTGAATATGAAGATTTATGTACTGTAACCTCCCATTTAACTGGGAAAAAGATAAATCGGTTTTGTCATATACACCAGAGTGAAGAAGATTTACTAAATAAACAAAAGATGACACGTCTTCTTTGTCATCGGGTTGGTGGTTGTATTCAGCGGTGTATGGGAATTGATGCTTTAAATGCCTTATCAGTTATTACGTATGAATTGGACCAAGCACTTGGTACAGATCACTATGAAAGATTCAAGAAATATATGACATATTTTCAGGAGAATGATTTAGTGGCTAGTTGTGCTCAAACTGATGCTAAAGGAGATCGTTTAAAAAGACCACACCAACAAGAAGATCCAGACCAATATCTTCGAGTAATCGAAACTAGAGAAGATGGAATCGTTGTAAGAGGATGTAAAATTAATATTACAAATACTCCATACGCTGACGAATTGATTGCTGTCCCTTGCAGATATATGGGACCAGATGATAAAGATTATGCTGTTGCTTTTGCGTTGCCAGGAGATTGGGAAGGAGTAAAGCTACTTACTAGACCTGCTTGGGTAAAGGAAAGTAAATTTAATCCACCACAGAGTCAACTTGGTGATGCTGAAACATTTATCATCTTTGATGATGTATTTATCCCTAATGAAAGAGTTTTCCTGAATGGTCATAGTGATCCCCGTCAAACACCATATGCAGGTTTTTTAGCACTAATGTTTGCCCATTATCATCGTCATAGCTATACTGGATGTAAACCTGCTATGTCAGAAGTATTAGCAAGCGCAGCAGCTTTAGTTGCAGAATATAATGGTATTGAGAACACTGGTCACGTTCGGGACAAACTTTCTCATATTATAGGATGCGCAGAATTGGTTTTTGCTGCCGGTGAATCGAGTGCTAAACATTCTGAGAAATCTCCATCAGGTACACAAATTCCAGATGAAGTTCTTACTAATGCAGGTAGACGCCTCGCTGGTGAAATGATTTATGAAGAATATAAAATTGTAGCGGATCTGTCTGGAGGACTTATTGCTACATTACCATATGAAGAAACATTTTATAGTGAAGAAGTTGGCGATCTTGCCATGAAATATTTAAAAAGAAATCCTCGAGTAAAACCAGAATATGTATATAAATGCTTTAGAGGCATAGAAACTCTTGTAGTGTCAGATTTAGCTGGTTTAATGCAAGTTGCAGGTTTGCACGGAGGCGGAAGTCCGCAAATGGAAACGATTACGATGATGATGCGTTACGATACTGAAAGGCTAAAAGATATTGCTAAATATCTCTTCGGAATAAAATCTAAACTACGAAGATACGAAAGACCAACAGTTACTCCTCGTAAACAGCTTGAAAAATTTAGAATAGCAATGCAAAGAAAGAAGAAAGAAGAATAAGCTTAATTTTTTATTTTTTTAATTTCTTATTTTGGATTACATTATGCATAAAATAAATAGCTGAGTTTCCGAAAGAGAATCAATTTTTAGATCTTCTTGGTTTTTTATATATTGGTCTATTGAGGTGCCTTTATCAAAGATTTCATTGAATTTATCATAGAAAATCTGGTAAATATTTTTATTGCGAGAGATATAAGCCCCAATTAAAATATTGGTAGGATCGAAGCTTGGTTGAATTAATTCATTATCAGTTAAACTGAAATTGCTAAAATTTTCATTAGTAACATGAATAACGATGCTTTTAAATTCCATATTATATGGTGCTACATGTTTCGAGATAAGTTCAAACTCTCTACTTATTAGTAATTCTTTAATAACTTCAGAATTAAAAATAACTTGAACATTTATATTCTTAAGGTTGTCTTTAATTCTATTCATTCCAACACTCATCGATTCTCTTGTATCTTGAGGGATTTTATCAAAGCGATTTTCATGAATTAAATCAACTAATGGATTATTATATCGAATGCCTATTGCTATTTTACATAAAGTTTGAGCTAAAAATGAATGATAAGATTCATCAAAATTACTTATATTGTAATTAATAAACTCAACTGGTTCTTGAGATACTTGTTCTTCTAAGTTATAATTTTTAATAAATTCCCCAAGTGAGCTTTCACACTTTTCGGTTTTTTCTTGAAATTGATTTTGGAGTTCTTCAATTCTTTTATGAATAATATTTTGCCATAAATCCAATTCTGGAGTGGTTATATGAATTTTCATAGGTCTGTCATATATTTGAACTAGACCTAAATCACTTAAAACTGAGCAGATTTTATACCCTCTTTTTAAAGAAAGGTTAAATTGATTACATACTTCTTTCAAATTATCAATTCTTCTATTGAATAGGAGATAATGATAAATTCTTTCTATACCCTTTTCAATGATACCAATGGAATCAAATATTTGACTGAGTGATAAAAACTTGGTATCTTCCATTAAATCACCTGTTATTCGTACGGTTTAATGTTAATTCAGTTAATACTTTGAAAGCATCATCGACGTTTATATTTTCTTTAGCTGAGATTTCTACAAAACTGGCCATATTGTCTTTCTCAGCAATTTGTATTCCATATTCTCTATCAACTTTACGTTGAGTTTTTTCTAGATCAATTTTTGCGCCAACAAGCATAATTGGTATCGGCCCCCCTTTTTGTTTTACAATAGTTATCCATTCTGAAATATTATCTAATGTAGAGGGACGTGTAATATCATATAATAGGAATGCAGCATTAGCGCCTAAACAATAAGTTGGTAAGAGGAACCTAAACCGTTCTTCGCCACCTACATCCCAGATTTGTAATTTAATACGTTGGTTATTCAACTCAATAGTTTTGACATGAAAATCAACTCCAATGGTTAATCTTTCACTTGGGTTGAAAATATTATAGCAGTAGCGTTTCGTGAATGAGGTTTTCCCGACAGAAGCGTCTCCTAAAAGGAGAATCTTGAATGTGAAATCGTAAGTCGTCATATTTGTGAAACCTTTTTGCTAGTAGATATATATATCAATATTTTGTGTAATAAATTTATTTATTATTGATATCACTCTTTTATTATTATTTTAATAGAAAAAAGATTTTATAAATTTAGTTTGAAATTCTTTTGTATAGGTTCTCAGCACATGCATTTTCAAATATTTTAATTGAAAGATTTTAACAAAGATTTAAAGAATGAATTTCTTATTTTATTATTTTACTTAAAAGATAAACTCACCCAAAGAAAGGAACTCTTAGATTTAGCTTTTTAAATGGATTAGAGTGCATAAAATTCGTCTTGAATACAAAAAATACCTTATTAGAGCACAATCTCCTAAAAAATGTATGGTTGCTACGAAAAATGATTTAACTCCTATCTTGAAAACTTTTATAATTAAATTAATTACCAATTTATTTTAATAGAAAAGATAAGAAATAAGAGAATATTATAAAAAGAGTTTTATTTCAAGCTTTTTTAAAAATTTCTTTCATTTTTTCTTTAATTACTGGATTTGATTCTCTTTCAATATGATTTTTTAATTCATTATAGATTAAAGGATCTTTTATCATATTGTGAATATGAAAAAACTTCACTGCTGCCCAGCGAACAGAATCATCAGGATCGTTCAGCAAAGGTAGTATATATTTAAAATATTTTCTATCTCCAGCTTCTTCCAATTTGAAGATAGTTTTTGCTCTTATTATGAAATCAGGATTATATAATTGAGGTACTAAATGATCTTCAATTGTTTTATTTTTAATGAAATCCAGTATAAAATTGAATATATCAACCTTAAAATTATGTATCTCATCATTTTCATTAATATAAGAATCTAATACGCTTTCTGCTTTTTTACCAATCTTTAATAAAGATTCAAAAGCTATAAAAAAATTATATGATAAATCAGCCGAATCTAATTTAAGTGAGTAAATTAGATATTCAATAATTTCGTCGTTAACTTTTGAGATTTCTATAAGATCCCAATTTAAATCTTCTTCATTTTCCCAGACTTTATTATCCCTTAAATAATTCACTAAACCATCTTTTGAATTTTTTTCTTAATAATTAAAATAAAATAGGTTTTCACTTTTAATTGATTTATTATTAAAATGAAAATAAAATAAAGGAGATATATTATTTATCTCTTGAGTTAATAATAAGTTGATAAAAAATTAATCTTGTAAATGATCAAAGAATTGTAATAAATTTTGTCTGGATTTCAATTAATTGGGTTATTAAAATTTTTATTCTATTTTCAATAGATTATTTACATTGTTATATAGAATATCTTGTTTCATTTCTTCTGAAATTTTAGGTAAAGTTAAGATCTTGTCAATTTCAATTGGTAATGTCGATGCAGTTGGTGAGTCAGAACCAAATAAAATTCTTTCATGTCCTACTGCCTTGAGTAAATTGTATATCCCAAAAGAAACTGAACAGCTAGTTTCAAAAAAAATGTTATTATAATTTTTTAACGTCATTCCAACGTCAATAGCATATTCCATGCTATATGCTGCATGTCCAACAATAATGTTTAAATTAGGGAACTGAGTTGCTAATTTTGCAATATCTCGCGACGAAACACCTCCAAAAAAAGCAGTTTTTGGAAGTGAATGGATGTAAAATATAAGATTTTTGTCAAAATCTTGCATGAATGATATTAATTGGATCACATCTCTTGGAACTTTTATTAAATTAAATGCTGAATGGATTTTAACACCATAAAACCCTTTTTTAAAATGATCTTCTAAAATCTTGTAACTATTTTCTATTTCTTCTGGCTCTAAATTAGGATTAAACCAAAAAAATTTATAGAATCTATCAGGAGCTTTATTCGCGATATCAACTACGTCTTGATGAGGGAGTTGGCCTTTTGGTATACGCTTTTTAAAGTCATCCATAAAATCTTTGATTTTATCTCCTTTACTTGATTTAGAAGAAAGCTCTTTCTGATTATTATGATACTTAGTTCTATTTATAGTTGTAATTATTGCTTTTTCTACATTAAATCTATCCATATAGCTAATTATATCTTCGTTTGGTTCAAGAAATACACCATACGTATGGATATGAGCATCAAAGATCTTAAAATCCTCTCTTAAAATTATTATTCACCTAACAAATTCTTATTTTTGAATTTTAATATTTTTTTTCCCAGTAGCATCAAATTTAACATTTAATTTTATTATTTTTTCTAATTTGTTATATTTCCATGAATTAATTAAACTATTATTAATTTGAATAGAAGTTGGTTTATTTTCTGAGTAAATTGATATATTGATTTCTGCATCTTTTATATTTTCTATTGAAAAACTTAAAGAATCAGTAGTAGCATTTACTTCTGGAAATAATTTTTTAGAACAAATTACAAATTTATCAGGACAACCAATTAAAGCCATTCCACTCACGGTTATTGGACAAAAAATGTAATATTTGAATTTATATTTCTTTAAATACCCAATATCAATTATATCCTCGTTTTTTATTAGCCTTAAAATGCTAGAATTATAGTCAAATAATAAATATTCATTTCCATCATAACCAAGTTCTTTTAAAGTAAAAAAGCGCTCTTTGACTCTCTTAGGCCATATGTTGCACACCAGAATATATCTCCATGTTAACTCATTAATTTTAGTGTAAGTATCGCAAATATAATATTTTCTATGTATTTTGAACATTAAATCATTAGCTGTTAGACATTTATCAGGTTTTAATAATAAACCATCATCTCTACAAGTTTTTCGCAATAATGGCCAATTTACATTTTCCTTTTTATCACCTGGAGCAACAACTCCCGCATTGAGGATTTGATATAAACATTTAAAATATGGGAACTTTTCACCAAAAGGTCTGAATTTCACATCTTCCATTGTTTTAGAGCGAAATACATCTGGATGTGAATTTATACCGACAGCATGAAAAAGAATATTCGTTTGAGTAGAATGGATAAATCTATAAGATAAAGGCCATCTGTGATTATAATCGCCCGAACACCGAGCAATATTGACATTTGAATGTTTTATGCTATATAACAAGATTCCTGGGATTTGCATACAATAAAAAATATCAACACCATTCTCTTTAGCAGCAATAGCCATGTTATTTAACCATTTTCCTTTTGCATTATAATTATTTCTCAAAATCGGCATACTCTTTATTTGATTCTTCATCCAATCTTGTTCATATACATCAATTCCACTTTTCTTAGCATGACTCATTAGCCAGTCCCAAAATTCTTTTTTTAGAGGGACTGCATGATTTTTATAGGTTTCAAACTCAAACTCTTTCACATAAGGAGATCTTGCATCCCAGCGACGATTATGGGCAGATATTGGTTTTTTAAATAGCTTTTGATAATAAGTTTGCAAATCTGTAGTAAAATTATGAGGATCAACTTCCCAACGTAATGTATTTCCATACAAACCACCCCCCAATAAGCGAACTAAAGGTCTAAATATCGTTGTAAAGACTTTATTTGTATGTTTTAAATACCACCAACTATCAAAATTGTAATATCCTATTGGAATTTTGTGTTCTTTGAAGTAATCTTTGATTGCAACCATTGTATCTTCATAATTCATTCCCCTCTCGGTTTTATAATAATAATAAGCGCCATTATTTGTCCAGAAGCCAAGATATGATGTTACAACATTAGCATAAAGACTTTTTCGCTCAGACTCATGATATTTTAATAAAATATCTCCCAATTTTTCCATTGATTTGTTAATTCCCTTTCCAAATATGAAAATAAATTTCTGTGAAAATCCCTCTGGGAGCACTTTAATCAACCCATGAATTCCACATGAAATTCTTTTACTTCTGCTTTCAGAAATTACTGTGTTCAAAAAGCCATCCATAGGTGAAATTAAATAACAATTCAATTCATCATCATAAAAAAGAACAGGGCCAGAGGTGACTCCAATCTTTCTTGATGGAGGACAAAATATTGCATTTCTAAAGGTGAATATTTTAGTATTAAGACTAGCATTTATAAATGAAGGAAATGAAGTAATGAGTTCTGAATAATTCCCTTTATCTGTGATTTTGATACCATCTGGAATAGATAATTCAAATACTATAAAATTTTCATCAGAATATTGTTTAATAGATATATCTACATATTTTTCTTCATTTTCAAATCTATAGTGCATGTCCATTGATTGGAATGTTCCTAATTTGTCAGTATCATTGCTCTCATTAATAGTTAACAATTCTAGAGGTTTCTCGTGTCGAGAGGGTTCAGTGTTGACATAAATTTTATTTTTATGTTTGACTTTTAAAATGCCTTTAATTAAATTTCTTTTATTTCCAAAAGAAATTGTGTAAATCCCGTTGTTTTTATCGATATCAACTTGAGGTATATTGTTTTGTTCAGGGCATTCTATAGATTTACGTTTTTGTTTAAAATCTTTTGGGTTATACACATAACTAGCGTTAAACTTAGGAGATATAAAATGTTTGAATATCCAAGGAACTAATAAATAAGCTAAAATAAAGAAAATTCCAACATAGAGAATTATACGTAAAATCCGAAATATTATATCTAGAAGTAAATCCATGGTATCTACTTAAAAATATTTAATTATTGTTAGAAATGCTTCTTAAAAAAAATAATTTACTTCAAGAAAAAGATAAATAAGAAAATTTTGATCTCATAGATTTAAATTAATTAAATATGATTCATAGTTGGTCGATTTTTTTCAATATAACTTCTCTATTTTTTCCCCAATATCTGTTAACTGCTTTTTTTTCGATTTTTTTTTCGATTTTTTTCATGACTGTTCTTTTTATCATTGCACCTAATATATTCATAACTTTTTCTACCATTAATGCTTTAATTAATCCCTCAACAGATTCACCTTTAGACACTCTTTCAAGGAATTTATCAAACACTTTTTCGACATTTTTATTGATTTTATCTTTTAGTTCTCCCGAGAGTTCTTCTTATTCTCCCATGTGTTCGTCATTCCTAATAGATTATATAAAGTGTACTAGTCTAACCATTTAAATTTACATATTTCAAAAAGATCAAAATTATGAACACTATGTACTATATTTGATGAAAGTGCCATCTTGATACTCTTTAAAAGCAATACTTAACTCCTCTTCGGTATTCATTACTATCGGCCCTCGCCAAGCAACTGGTTCTCTTATCGGGTTTCCTGAAATTAATAGAAATCGAAGAGGTTTATCATTTGTGCTAATGAGAACTTCATCGCCATCATTAAAGATGACAAGAGTCTCTTCATTAATTAATTCATTACGATTTTGATCAAAATATCCTTCTCCTTCTATAATATAAGCAAAAACATTATGTCCTCTTTTAATTTTATGCCGAAATTCAATTTGAGGAGCAATCTCAATATCCAAATACTCAGGATCTGTTATAATATCTTGAACAGGTCCTTTTATACCATCAATTTCACCACTAATGATTTTAGCTTTAACAGTATTATTATTCAATGAAACTTCAGGAATTTGTTCCTTTTTTACATCACGATATCGAGGATTCATCATTTTATGGGTCGAAGGTAAATTTGCCCATAATTGAAATCCCCACAGAAGTGTGTCTTTTTTATCTTTTTTCGGCATTTCTTGATGAATAATACCACTACCTGCAGTCATCCATTGAACATCCCCTGCTTGTATAACACCACCATTTCCCAAACTATCGCCATGTTCAACTTTGCCGTGTAAAATATAGGTAATTGTTTCTATACCCCTATGAGGATGCCATGGAAACCCTGCTATATAGTCTTTAGGATTATCTGAATGAAAGTCATCAAGTAGTAAAAAAGGGTCTAGAGACTCATCAGCATATCCAAATGCACGTTTTAATCGAACACCGGCACCTTCAAAAGTGGATCTACTTTTTAGAGTTACCTTGATTTTTCTAATTTTGTCCATAGTATTTAAAACCTTAATCAACCAATTATTTCTTTGTATTATAAAATTTAAATTCCAATGAAATTATGTTAATAAATCATAAATAAATCAAACCACTTATTAACAGAACTTATTTTTTGAAAAGAATTAATCAATTGTATGTTAAATCACAGGTTAATAAATCCACCTCGGGACCCTAAAAAATTTGTTAAAGCAGCAATTAAATTTCTACAAAAGCATGCGGAAAATAAAAAAGTGTTTTGCGCTTTGTCGGGGGGTATAGATAGTTTTATATTGATAACTGTGTATTGATAAAACAGGGAAATTTGTAAAATCAAAGAAAAAATAAATTTTCGAATGAACAATTTTTTTAATAAATAAGAGAATAAGAATAAATCTAGCTGTTTATATGAAGTTGAAGATAATTATGCTACATTTATTGTAGATGATATCGATATCGCAATAAAAGCAGGATTTTCATTTAAGGGTGTTGATGGAGTTGAATATTTACGTACACTTTCGGGAGAGGAGATAAAGATTTCACGTGAATAAGTCGGACAAATTTTAGACAAGTATTCTTAGGATTTTGTAGTTTAATTAATCAATAGCTTTAGGGCATTTTCCCTTGATCATTTCGAATCATGTGAATAAATCATAACCACTTAATAACTATACTTAATTTAGGAATTGAATTTATCTATTCTATGTTAAATCATAGATTAATAACCCCTCCAAAAAAACCTAAAGAGTTTGTTAAAGCGGCAATCCAATTCTTACAAAAACATGCGAGGGATAAGAAGGTTTTTTGTGCTCTATCTGGAGGTATAGACAGTTCTGCAACATATCTTTTACTAAAAGAAGCAAAAATCAATATGATTCCTGTGTTTATTGACCACGGACTCATGAGAGTTATAAGAGGTATTGAAGAGAGAGAATATATCAAAAAACTATTTCCTGATATAATGATTTTAGATATTCGTGAGCAATTTCTCCCAAAAATAATAGGTGAAGGAGATGCAGAGAAAAAAAGACAATTATTTAAGGATGCTTATTCAGAAACCATTAGTAAAGTAATTAAGGAGGAAAAATGTGATCTTCTCGCAGATGGAACTATTCTCCCTGATATAGAAGAAAGTTATGGTATAAAAATCACTGACTTAAAAGAAACAATGACTACTGAAGAGGAACTTTCCTTAAAAGATGCAAATATTACTGGTTTTGTAAAAAGTCAGCATAATGTAGAAATTGAATATGAGGTCGAAGCAACAATTCAGCCTGTCGCCAGTCTTACTAAACATGAAGTGCGTGATGTACTTGCTTATCTTAAAATGCCAGAAGACCTTGTTTTCAGAAAAGCCTTCCCAGGACCAGCTTTATCCGCACGAATTATTGGACCTATCTCTGAAGAAAATTTGGAATTTGAGAAAAAAGTCCATGATCTTGTTGAATCTCATGTTGAGGATTATTATAAAAGTAAATATGGAAAAGCTATGATTATAAATGATAATGGGGAACAAGAACCATTCCAAGTTTTTGCCGCAGTGAGTGAAGATATTATTAATCAAAAAGTTACTGGATTATTTGATGGAAGAAGAACATACGAGTTTCTTTTTATCGAAAAAGGAGAATGGGATTATGATAACCTTATAGAAAAAGCTTCTAAAATAAAAGGGTTTGCTAGAGTTTTATATGAGTTAGGAAATAATCCTATAGGTAAATATGATGTGGTTATTAGGTCTATTAATAGCAAAGATGCTAGAACAGCAACTGTTACAAAGTTACCATTAGACTTATTAAATGAATTAAAAGATAAGTTAATTCAAATGCAAGGAACCAAATTTGTGTATTTTGATGTAACCCCAAAGCCACCTGCAACTATAGAATATGTATAACCAATTAAGATGAATTACCCCCATTTTGAGCCTGAGCTAGAGTAAAAATACCTCCTTTTTTTTTAAAGAATCCAGGTTTAACTTCTTTTCTTTTAGCATAATTGATTCCCAATAAATCAAATCTTTTTAAAAAAATATCTAACCGATTTTGAAAAGAGTTATAATTTTCTTTATTTTTTAGAGTCCAACCAACTTCACTAAATGCAATTAGACGTGGAAATGTTTGCCATTCTAAACGCTTGATGTTCGGTATAAATTCCCCCCACATTAAAGATTCTATTCCTAATATATTCTTATGATATTGTTTTTGCAACTTTTTTGGTATAGGTTCAAAATTATAAGCCAATTTAAGAGGAGTAAATGAGTATGAATGATCTAAATAAGCATATTTAAAATTTGACATAATTGCCTTTCTACCTTTCTGTAGGTGCTCAAGAACTTTTTTTTTTCCACGAAGCCAGTACTGACAAATTACATCTCCTTTTAATTTCTCGCCAAGAATCTCATTCCACCCCATTACACGTTTTCCTTTTGAGTGCAAGAACGTGGTTATCCTGTTGGTAAAATAGACTTGTAAATCTTTTTCACTATTTAATCCTTCATTATTTATTCGAGATTGACAATGTGTACATTCTTTCCATCTATTCTTAGGTACTTCATCTCCTCCAATATGTATTATCCTAGAAGGAAATAGATCTATTATTTCATTTAAAACATCTTGAGCAAATTCGAAAACTTCCTCTTTCCCTACACATAAAATATTTTTATGAATACCCCACTGTGTAGATACTTTAAAAGGATATCCTTTACAACTTAAATTTGGATATGAAGCTAAGGCAGCTCTCGTATGTCCTGGCATATCTATCTCAGGGATAATTGTAATGAAACGTTTTTTTGCATAAGCAATAATTTCTTGCATATCTTTTTGTGAATAATATCCTGAATGAGGTATTCTATCTTTTTTTTTGCTAAAATAACCACCAATTTGAGATTCTTCCCTTTTTGACCCAATTTCAGTGAGTTTAGGATATTTTTTTATCTCAATCCTCCAACCTTGATCATCTGTCAAATGCCAGTGAAAAATATTCATTTTAAAAAGAGCCATTAAATCTAATAATCGTTTAACTACATCTTTTCCATAAAAATATCTCGCTTCATCTAACATATATCCACGCCAAGAAAATCTAGGAAAATCCACAACTTCTGAACAAGGAATTTCCCATTCAATATTATTAATTATTTTATTACTTTCTATTTCAGCAGGAAGAAGTTGGCGAATAGTCTGAATGCCATAAAAAATACCAGCAGGTGTTTTTGCTGATACATTTATATTTTTAGGAGTAATGGAGAGGATATATCCTTCAGATCCGATTTTATTTTCATCTTCTATTAGTTGGAGATTTATTGAATTTTCATTAATAACTGTTATCTCATCA
>CAYSZJ010000079.1:0-18592 GCA_964435435.1 uncultured archaeon | reverse complement strand
ATCTTCTATTAGTTGGAGATTTATTGAATTTTCATTAATAACTGTTATCTCATCAAATTCCTTAATTTTTAAATTAATGCCTGTAGCTGGAAAAATTAGATTTTTTAAAAATTCACTTATATTCAATAAATTTTTATCTGTAAGTATTTTTGCATTATCAGTTAGAATAAACTTACCAGTAGAAATGTTTATTTTTACTGGTTCTGGAATGATGGCAATATTTTGAATAAATCTCACTCTTTTTCCTATAATTAAAACTTTTAAAAATTAAAAATTAAAATTATTATAAAAATTAGTTAGATATAAAATTTTAACATAATAAGAACATTATTGTGAATTAAATGCAATTAAAAATAAAGAATGAATGGTTCATAGATGAGCAAGGACGTACAGTTCTTCTTAGAGGTGTGAATTTAGGGGGAAGCTCAAAAGTCCCATTTACACCTAACGGGGCAACTCATATTAAAACTGATTTCAATGATCATAGAGAAGTATCATTTGTTGGGCGCCCATTCCCTTTAAAAGAAGCAGGACAACATTATAAGCAATTAAAACATTGGGGCTTTAATTGTTTAAGATTATTGGTGACTTGGGAAGCAATTGAACATAAAGAACCTGGTGAATACGATAAAGAATACTTAGAATATCTTGAGGAGATATTAAAAATTGCTGAAAGTTACAAATTTTACACATTCATAGATCCTCATCAAGATGTATGGAGCAGGATGACAGGAGGTGATGGAGCTCCTGGCTGGGCTTTTGAGAAAGTGGGTTTAGATTTCACAAAATTTGATACTAGCGATGCTGCTTTAGTTATGCAATATCGATATAATCCCGATGATCCAGATGCTTATCCTGAAATGCATTGGTCGAGTAATGCTATAAGATTTGCTAATGCAACAATGTGGACATTATTTTTCGGAGGAAAAGATTTTGCACCATCATGTAAAATTAACGGATTGAATGTGCAAGATTACCTACAACAACACTATTTTAATGCATTAAAACAGGTAGCTCTAAGATTAAAAGGTAATCCTTATGTAATTGGTTTTGAAGTTTTAAATGAACCAGAACAGGGGTGGATCGAAAAGAAAGTTGATGGAACTGGAGCAGAAAAATTTACTGAAGATTTTGGATATACATTCACACCCTTCGATGCGATTTTAGTTGGATCAGGATTTACTAGAACAGTTGGCTATAATGAAATTAAAAGATTTGGGATTAAAGAAACAAGAAGAGATGAATTAAACAAAGAAAAGATTTCTTGTTGGTTGGATGGTGCTGAAGATATCTGGAAAAATGAAGGTATATGGGGAATCGACGAAAAGGGTGATCCTATTATTTTAAATAATGATTATTTTATTATAAAAGAAGGAAAAAAGGTAGACTTTTTAAGAGATTATCTTTCACCGTTTATATTCGATTATTCTAAAACGATTCGAGAGATAATTCCTAATATTATTATCTTCTTTGAAAGCCATCCAATTAGAATATTAAAGGGTGAAAGACTAAGTTTTTCAGTACCAGAGAATGTTGTCAATGCCAGCCATTGGTATGACCCAAGTTTGGGAACTAAGCGCCCAATGATCAAAGCCAGTTACGACATAGCGGCTGATAAGATTGTAATCGGAAAAAAAAACATACAGGAGATGTTTATTCGGCAATTAAACCACATAACGAAAATATCAAAATCAATAGATGATGGTATTCCTACTTTAATTGGAGAATTCGGGATCCCATATGATATGAATAAAAAGGAAGCTTATCAAAAATTCAAGACAGAACCAGAAATAGCTTGGAAAAGTCATATTAAATTGCTTAATATGATCTATAATGCATTAGATGCAAATTTATTAAACTCAACTCAATGGAACTATACTGCTAACAACAATAATAGATGGGGTGATTTATGGAATCTTGAAGATCTCTCTATTTACAGTAGAGATCAAAAATTAGATCCAACTGATATTAATAGTGGAGGAAGAGCAATTGAAGGTTTCTGTCGCCCTCATTTTGTTCATTGTGCTGGTATTCCATTAAAAATGGAGTTTAATTATAAGGAAAAATCATTTTATTTTAAGTTTGACAGCAATTCTTCGATAAAAGTTCCAACAATAATTTATATTCCTAATATTCAATATCCAAATGGGTTTGAAATTAAAGTGTCTGACGGAGAATTTGAAAAAAGAGAAGAAGAACAATTAGTTTTTATAAAAACTAAAAAAGATGGTGTTCATACTGTTACTATTACTAAAAGACTCTAAAACTCTTTTTTCAATTTAAAATCTATATAAATTTAAATAAAAAGCTTAAATTATTCAAGATATCGTAAGAAAATATTATTCATTTATAAAAACCCATTAATAGCAATACAAATTATTATATAGGGATTGCTAATGAACAAAAAAGTGATTACTTTTGGAGAAATAATGCTTAGACTTTCACCTCCTGATTTTAAGCGATTTACGCAAACTCGCTCTTTTGATGTAATATTTGGTGGAGGTGAAGCTAATGTTGCTGTGTCATTAGCTAATTATGGAATTCCTGTTGATTATATAACAAAATTACCAAATAACGAAATTGGAGAATCTTGTATCCAATTTCTTAGACAATTCGGTGTTAATACGAGTAATATTGTTAGGGGAGGGAATAGAATTGGAATTTACTTTCTCGAAATGGGATCTTCTGTTCGACCAAGCAAGGTCATTTACGATAGAGCACATTCTGCCATTTCTGAGGTAAATCCTAAAGATTTTGATTGGAATAAAATATTTGATGGAGCAGCATGGTTTCATTGGACCGGTATTACACCAGCAATTTCACAAAATTTAGCAAATATTTGTCTTGAAGCTGTAAAGGTGGCAAAAGAGAAAAATGTCATAATTTCATGTGATCTTAATTATCGTAGTAAACTATGGAATTATGGGAAAACTCCGAATGAAGTTATGCCTGAATTAGTTAAATATTGTGATGTTGCTATAGGAAATGAAGAGGATGCTGACAAAGTCCTAAATATCAAAACTCCAGAAACAGATGTAGCATCAGGAAAGATTGAAGCTGCTAATTATAGGTTTGTAGTTGAGGAAATGGTAAAAAAGTATCCTAATCTAAAAAAAGTAGCAATTACCCTGAGAGGATCAATTTCAGCTAGCCATAACACTTGGTCAGCAATTTTATATGATGGAAATGATATGTTTATTGGTCCTCAATATGAAATAACACCCATCGTGGATAGAGTAGGTGGAGGAGATTCATTTATGGGAGGTCTAATATATGGATTAATTACTTATAAAAAAGACCTTCAAAAGGCGCTTAATTTTGCTGTTGCTGCTTCTTGTTTAAAACACACGATTTTAGGAGATTTTAATCTAGTTTCAGTAGATGAGGTTCTTAAATTAATGGGTGGAGACACTTCTGGACGTGTTTCAAGATAAAAGATTCAAGAAGATGAATATAATAATGAATAAAAATCATAAAATAATTATTACTGCTACTACAGCAAATTCTTGGATATATCCTGAAGTTAAGAATTGGGCTCAAACTACTGATCAATTAATTGATGATGTAGTAGCGTGTTATGATGCTGGTGCTGTGGTTGTTCATGTTCATCTCCCTAGAGGAGAGGAAGTTGAAACTGTTAAACGAATTCGAGAAAGATGTGATGTTATTATTCAAGCCGGTATGTCAAGTGAATCGATTCCGTTGAGAAAAGGGGATTTCGAAGCTAAACCTGAAATGATGTCGGTAATGTTAACGCATCATGCAGAACATTTTACTCAAGAGACCGTTGATGTTTTACATTCTTTAAATGAGCTAGAAGATTATTGTAACAAATGTAAGGAATACAATATAAAACCGGAGTGGGAGGTTTGGCATCAAGGTTCATTTTGGAATCTGAATTATTTAATCAATAAAGGTTTATTAGATTGGTCTAAACCACATATTTTAACTTTATTCTTTAATTGGCCAGGTGGAACGTGGTCAGCTCCTAATTATGATGAATATATGCATAGAAAGAAATACATGCCTTCTAACAGTGTTCACACAGTTAGCGTAATGGGAGAAGAACAAATGAAATTATTAGTATTTGTTCTTACTCATGATGGAAATATAAGAGTTGGTTCTGAGGATTATCCATTTATCAAAAAGGGAGTCCCTGCAAAAAATAATGCTGAAATAGTGAAAAATTATGTAAGTATTTGTCAATATGTAGGTCGCGAAGTTGCTGATGTTTCAGAAGCAAGAAAGATTTTAGGATTAATATAAGAAATTGTGAATTTATGAGATTAAAAAATAAAGTAGCCATAATAACAGGAGCGGGGGCGGGTATTGGCGAAGCCACCGCAATCCTTTTTGCAAAGGAAGGTGCGAAGGTTTGTTGTAATTCCATATCAGAATCTGCTGAAAAAGTTGCTGAGAAGATTAAAGCTAATGGCGGTGAAGCTATATTCGTTCAAGCTGATGTTGCTATTGAGGAAGAAGCAAAAAAAATCATAGATGATACAGTAAAAGATTTTGGAAAAATTGATATTCTCTTTAATAACGCTGGTATTGTTCTTGGTGGCGCGATTGATGAGATGTCAACAGAAGATTGGGACAGAACTATAGCTGTAAATGTTCGAGGAATATATCTTGTTTCCAAATATGCAATTCCACACTTAAAAAAATCTTATGGTGTGATTATTAACAATTCCTCTTCTGTCGCGTTTAAGGGAGTGAAAAATAGGGCAGCTTATACTGCATCTAAGGGAGCTGTTTTATCAATGACAAGAGCGATGGCTATGGATTATCTGGAAGATAAGATTAGGGTAAATGCTATATGTCCAGGAACAACGGATACTCCTTCATTGACTGAGCGAATTAAAAGTAGAGGAGGAAATTTTGAAGAAGTAAAACAGCAATATATTGTACGTCAGAGACTAGGAAGGCTTGGAAAGCCTGAAGAAATCGCTGAAGGTGTTTTATTTCTAGCATTGAATGAATTTTGTACTGGAGTAAGCCTTCTAGTTGATGGTGGAATGACAATGTAATTAATCTTCAAAAGAAATAATGAGGTTTATATAATGGATGTTGTAAAATTTGGAATAATAGGCTGTGGGACTGCTAGTAGTTATCATACATTAGGTATTAAAAAAGACCTAAATCCCAATATTAAGTTTGTTGCAGCTTATGATATTAATGAAAGAAATTTAAACCGTGTTTCTAAACGAAATAAACTTACACCTTATACAAATTTAGATAAATTTCTTCAGAGTGATGTAGAAGCAGTATTACTATTAGTTCCACATTATTTACATGCTGATTTAACTGAAAGAATTGCAAAAGCAGGAAAGCATGTATTATGTGAAAAGCCAATGGCCTGTACGCTTGAAGATTGCGATAGAATGATTAAAGCCACTAAAAAATCTAATGTAAAATTTATGATAGCTGAAAATCACAGATTTTTACCAGTACATCAATATATTAAAAAACTCCTTGATGAAGACTATATCGGAGATGTATTTTTAGCCCGAACATATGAAGGTGCTTATTGTGACCCCCAAGAATTCCTAGATCCTGATTGGTGGCATTTTACATTTGATAAGGGGGGAGGTGGAGTTGTCATGGATCAAGGAGTTCATAAATTTGCCATGCTGAATTGGTTTTTGGGTGAAGTCGATTCTGCCCAATGTTGGTGCGTAAAATCACTCAATAGTCCACCAAATAAAGGAGAAGATACTGCAATAATATTATTACGTTATAAATCAGGGGCAATCGTGAATGTTACTTTATCTTCTACAACTGTTCATCCTTTAAATAATAGTACTGAATTACAAGGGACGAAAGGGACAATTTATGAAGATCATTCGTGGGAAAAACCTCTTAAAATTCTTTCATCTCATCCTGAAGCAGAAAAAAAAGGTGAATTCTACAATCCCTCTAAATCTATTGAACACGGTGCATATCCTCAGTATTATACAATATCTGCTAGATATGAAGATCGCTATTTTGCTGAATGTATCTTAAATGATAAAGATCCAGAATTTACTCCTGAACAAGCAAAAGAGGCAGTTGCTGTCACACTTCTTTCATATCTTTCTGCTAAGAAAGGAATGATTGCAACTATGGATGAGCTTAAAAAAGTTGTAAAAAATAAAGGTACAGAATATATTTTAGAAGATTTTTTATCGGTAATCCAGAACAATTATGGAAATTTAAATTGGTAGAAATTAATTTACTTTTTCTTTCAGATTTAATCTTTTCAGTTATCATTTTAATTCATTTTTCTCTTCTTCATCTATTATTGAAAGGTTTTTTCTTGATTTTCTACATTAATATGAATAAAATTATCGAAATCCGTAATATTTAAATATTGAATTAAAGTATTTTTTATCTACCAAATCTAATAATTTAAAATGATAAAAAAAGGGTTAATCTTGAAGAAATTCTATTATCTTTTAACCGGATTTGTTTTTCTATTTGTAATGGCTTTTAATACAGTTGTATATGCTCAATATCCAACATATAAATGTGGAGTAAAAGAAGGTATTGAATTACTTTGGGAAGTAAAAGTTGTAGAGACTACAGGATTAAAAGAAACGTTAGGATCAAATTATTCCTCAAAAGTTACCAACAATTTTGTTCGATTGAACTAGGAGAGACAAAAAAAGATGTATTAGAGAATGTTTATGATAATAAAACTCAAAATCTTGGATTAGGAAGTATGAATACATTTACAGTTGTGGCACAGATATGGGATTGGACAAATAAAACATTCAGTTCAACTCCAACGAATACTATTAGTTTTTCTACATTCTATGATCCTGAGGATGTTCAAGCTCTTAGTGAAGTTAACGGACGAGAAGTTTCAATTTGGGATTGGTGGTTTCTTAATACTTCGTCTGTAGCTTCTCATATGAGATATCTTCCGATCCCTGCAGATGATTATTTATTCGATGTAACTTGGGATACAGGTCATACTGTTAGCAGTATTACTATTACAGTTAAAAATGCTATACCGCCTTTATCACCTGATTTATTTATAACCGATTATACTGCGATTTTCACATTTGATAGTAAATTTGGTATATATAATGGTTTTAGATTACTGGATGATGAAGAAAATGTGATTTATGAACTTGAAAGCAAGATAACAGTTCCCACAAAAGCAGCTATTCTAGGTTATGAACTTGCAGTATTCTTAGGTATAACCAGTTTTGCTATTATTTGCTTGATTTATATTTATACAAAGAAGAAATAAATTCTATAATAAATCTAATTCTTTTTTTTTAATATGCATTTATTGAAGCGTAAATTTAATTATGCTAGCTTTCTTTAAATCATAAATTATTTAATAATGTAAATATAAATTGAAATTACTCATTTTTTTAAATAAAGTAAAAGGAGATTAGATTTGGTAAAACATATTGGAATTGTTGCGTGTAGTGCAGAAGGAGCTGCTCTTTGTTATAAAACAATATGTATAGAAGCCCAAGAAAAAATGTTTAAATTTTGGCATCCTGAGATTACTATGCATACACCTGCTCTTTCTGATTATATGCAGCATATCTGGAATGGAGATTGGCAAAAAGTAGCAGAATTAATGCTTATTTCAACAAAAATCGTTGCAAATGCAGGAGCAGATTTTGCAATTTGCCCAGATAATACAATACACCAAGCATTTGATTTAATGATATCCAAATCGCCTATTCCTTGGCTACATATTGCTGAAGTTGTTGGACATAAAGCAAAACAAAATAGATTTAAACATCTAGGAATATTAGGTACAAAATATCTTATGAATTCACCAGTTTATCCAAATACTCTTAAAAAATTTAATATAACCAGTGAAATTCCAAATGAAACATATCAAGAAAATATTGATAAAACGATTTTTGAAGAACTTGTAAATGGAGTTTTTACTGAGAAATCAAGACGATATTTTAATAAAGTAGTTCAAAAATTAAAGAATAATGGGTGTAATGCTGTTGTTCTTGGATGCACGGAAATTCCTTTACTCCTAGAGCAAAATGAGTGTCCCTTGCCTATTTTAGATTCTACTAGATTACTTGCAAGAGCTGCAATAAGGAAAGCTCTTGAGTAATATGTTTAAAGAAAAAGAGGGGGCTTATTGAGTAGTCCATCCACCATCAATCCTTAGATCAGCTCCAGTTATGTAAGATGATTCTTCAGTTGCTAAAAAGAGAATTCCTGTAGCGATCTCTTCAGGTGTTGCCCATCGTCCCATTACTCCTTCAGATTCAAATTCTTTCTTAACGTCTTCATAAGAAACACCTCTATCTCTTGCTTGATTCACAACATCACTTTGTAGCATTGGCGTATCGGTAGCACCAGGGCTCACACTATTTACTCGCACGTTATAAGGAGCAAGATCTAACGCTAAGGCTCTTGTGTAACCTAGGACTCCTGCTTTTGTAGAGCAATAATTAGCGTGTGCAACTTGTCCAATATGGGCAGCTACTGACGCTAATGTAATTATAGATCCTGATTTTTGCTTTTTAAGATAAGGAACAGCATATTTACATGTATAATGAGTACCTTTTAGATTGACATCAATTAGGAGATCATAATCTGCATCTGGAAAAGTCTCTATGGGTCCAACTCGTACTACCCCAGCATTAACAATTAACACATCAATTCTTCCAAACTTTTCCACTGTTGAGTCAATCATTTTTTTAACTTCTTCTGAATTTCGTACGTCTACTTTCATTATGGTTGTTTTATCTTTACCCTCTTCAAGCATCTCAAAAGTTTCTTTTAAACCATCTTCATCTATATCTGAAAGAACTTGGATTGCTCCTTCTTTTGCAAATAATTTTGCGGTAGATCTTCCAATTCCAGAAGCTGCTCCAGTTAAAACTACAATTTTATCCTTTACTCGAATATTTTTCACCTCTAAATTGAGAACAAATCTATAAATTATTTTATTATTTATCTTATTTATGGATTTTGTTAAATATGGGATAATTGGTTCTGGAGCTGCATTTAGATATCATCAACGTAGTTAGAAATAATCCTAAAATTAAATTTAAATCGAATTTTGATACAAATGAACTAGTCGGACGATCAATGGCTAAGAAGTATAAAATGGAATACTATAATAACCTAAATGAGTTTCTAAAGAGTGAAATTGATGCTGTTATAATAATGGTTCCTCACTACCTTCATGAAAAGTATGTTATTGCTGCAGCAGAAGTTGGTAAACATGTTTTATGTGAAAAGCCAATGGCAACAACTTTAGAAGGCTGTGATGAAATGATTAAAACAACTAAGAAAGCAGGGGTAAAATTTATGATTGCTGAGAATCATCGCTTTTTGCCTGCTCATAAATATATTATGGAAACAGTACAATCAGGTTTACTAGGAAAAATTTTTCTAATCCGTTCTTATGAAGGCGTAAATGAAATTGAGGGTCTTATGAAAAAGGGATTTTGGAAAGGACATCCAATTATGGCTGGAGGAGGCTCCCTTATGGATATGGGAGCTCATAAATTTGCTACTATGAATTGGATTTTAAATGACATAGTAGAATCAGCATATACTTGGATAACAAAACAATATACTACTCTAAATGAAAAGGCAGAAGACAATGCAATGGTTTTTTTAAAATATAAAAAAGGAATAATAGCAGAAACGATTGTAAGCTTTACTGTTGTCTCTCCTTATAACAATAGCATGGAAGTATATGGAACTAAAGGCACAATTATTGAAAATCATGAATGGAAGAAACCAGTGAGAATCTTTTCTGAGCATGATGATATGGGAAAATATAAGGGTAAGTGGTTTGAACCTGAAATTGAACACGGACCTGCACTTTCTTATTATATGATTTCAATGGGACATGAGGATACTCATTTTACAGAGTGTATTATTAATGATAAAGAACCTGAATTCACTCCTGAACAAGCGAAAGAGGCAATAGTAACAGTTTTATTATCATATCTATCAGCTAAGAATGGGAGGACCACGACTAGAGATGAATTAATGGAATTTTATCGTACAAAAGGAACAAAAACCATACTTGAAGGTTTAGAAAAAGTTGTGCAAAAAAACTACAAACTTGAACAAATGAGGTAAATAAAATGGGAAATAATCAAAGACAGAAACCCCTTTTTAAAAGAATTGATTGTATTCAAATACCTGTCCCAAGTTTAGAGGAAGGTCTCAAATTTTACTCAGATAGATTAGGTCATATGCTTCTCTGGCGCACAGAATCTTCTATTGGATTAAAAATTTCTTAATAGTAATGCAGAAATTGTTATTCATACTGACCCTGATGAATTAGAAACTAATATAACAGTTGAGTCAGCTGAAAAAGCAGCTCAACGTTTTATAGATGGAGGAGGATCTCTAGTATATGGTCCATTTGATATTCCTATTGGTAAATGTGTAATTGTAAAAGATCCTTGGAATAATCAGTTTGTTTTATTAGATACTAGCAGAGGAATTTACCAAACAGATGAAGATGGTAAAGTTATAGGTCTTGTTAAAGAAAAGATTTAAACTTGATTTTAAAGAATAGCTTATTTTTACTTTATAAAAATTTGTTTATCTAAACTGGAAAGCCTCTCACAACCTGTCCTGCTAATTCTATAACAATCCTCAATACCAACTAATC
Source organism: uncultured archaeon (assembly GCA_964435435.1). Taxonomy (GTDB): domain Archaea; phylum Asgardarchaeota; class Lokiarchaeia; order Sigyniarchaeales; family SOKP01; genus Loki-b32. The sequence continues at coordinate 7,974 of CAYSZJ010000079.1, read as the reverse complement.
CTTGCCCTCTAACATTTTGCCATGCTTCTACGTCTAATACCATATTCTCTTCAATCAATCCATCATAACTTTCACCTGGCCCAAAAAGGTGAATTTCTTCCGTTTCTAATCCGATACTATGACCAATAATACTACAAAACCCTTTTCCCAGCTGTTTAAAATATTTAAAAGCACTATCATATAGTTCTTTTGGATTCGCTCCAGGTGTAAGATTTTCTAAGCAAAATTCTTGAACCTTGATCATATTTTCCATTGCGATTGCTCCTTTTCGTGGAATTTCTCCAACTACAGCATCTCTACTCACATCTGAAACATATCCTTTCCAGACGGCTCCAAAGTCAAATCGAGTCATATCACCGGGTTTAACTATCGTCCCAACTCCAGGTGCTTCGGGATCTGAATTTCCAATATTCATTGTTAAATGATCCCATCCTTCTGCCCCCTCTCCAACAATAGTACTTCGAGCAATTTGAAGTAATTCATAATCACTAATACCTTCCTTCAAAGCCTCAATACATTGTAAGATCGCTTTTTCAGCTATTTCAGTTGATCTTTTAATTCGTTTTATTTCTTCTTCTGATTTAATTAAACGCATTTCCAAAAATACTTTATCTCCATCAATAAATGATATACCAGGAAACTTTTTTCTAAGAAATTCAGATTGATACCGAGGCATTAACGTTTCAATGCCTATCTTTTTATCTTTTAAACCTAATTCTTCAATTTTTTCCCCAAGTGTTTTCAATGCCCCTTGTGGTGAACCTATACGCTCATAATCTTTTACCCATGAGAATTTTTCTACACTATCATATAACATCCAGATAATTAAAAATACCTCTCCTTCATTAGTTATTATTGAAAAACTTGGATATTGATTATATAAAACAAAAAGAATAGGATTGGGGGCAACGTGTAAAGTGGGTATACCAGTTGTATAAAAAACATTAACTGGTGTAGTAGCTATTAATGCATCAATATTAAATTTCTCAAGGATTTCATTTGCTCTTTTTCTATTATATCCAATTGGTTCCATTTTATTTCATACCTCCTTTTTAATCTAATTCATCCATGAAAATTTCTAATCTTTCTAAATCACGCATTGTCCCTTTAGGTTTAAGAGTTCCTTCCATAAATGCTTCCATTGGATCAATTTCTCCTGTTGATATACCCAGAAAGAGATCAGAGTTGACTTCTAAACTCATTTCTGCATTTTCATCAAATCCATCTTCTACTCTAGCTTTTTTATCGTGAAAAATTAGTTTAACTTTATAATCAATGTCAGGAAATTTAAATTGCATGGTTTTATTAAAATCTTCAAATTCTTCAGCAATTTCTGGATCTTCTAACTTTTTTGCCCACTTTTCGAGGGCTTGTTTTAGTTCTTCAGCAGTTGTCATATATTTTCACCATTAAAAAATTAAATTTATCTTTATTTTATAACATTATTTTTTCTTTTATTCTCGTCAAGTTCTAACGAGAGATTTTTTGGATATTTAGCCTTTGTCCATGGAAGACTGGAAAAAAAATGACTAAAAATTCTTACAATTAATGGTTGTTTATTCTTATGTGAATTATTTTTCTTAAAGTAAACACGACGATATGGTTCAGCATATTTCCAACCAGGTAATTTCCTTCCCGCAAATCTACTAAATGGTTGATATGGGATCATAGTATATCTCAAAAGCCATTGTTGTGTCTTATGGCAGGCTATTAATTTGTAGGTTAAATTTTTAATATCTTCTTTCTTAAATCCGAAAAAAAAATTTGGGTGCAAAGAGGTGTAGAAATAAAGTTTCGGAGTAAAATCAATTAATTTTTTGTGGATTACATAGAATACTGCTCTTCCTGTATTAATATGATCCATATGGTAATACCATGTATAAATTGCTTCTGGGGCAAAAATGATATCCGGTTTTTCCCTTTTTAAATATTCAGCAACTCTATTAATGAACTCCCTATTAAATGGGATGAATCCATCTATGTATTCAAAAAAATCTATACTCTCGGGAGGGATTCCATGTATTTCTTCTGCATTAAATAATTCTCGTGTTCTAATTTTTGCTAAAAAATTGCCTTTGAATTTATCATATTGAGGTCCTGGAAGTCCAAATTCACCTTTAGTCATAGAAGCAATTTTAATATCGTACTTTTTTTTACTCTTTGTGGTAAGGTAATGCATAACATGGCTACATTTATGCTCTAAATCATCAGGATGAGCTTGAAAAAATATAATCTTTACCATAGTAACTCTAAACTATAAATATTTATTTTATTTCTTCCATTTGAGCCAATCTTCTTCCTAATAAGAAAGCGCTAGTCATAATTAAAACGATACCACTTATTAAATAGATTATAGAAAGAAAACTAGGAGGAACTAATAAAAAAATTAAAAAATATATACAAATGGGGGCAATAAGCACAGGAACATGTTGAATTGGAACCATATTACTTGCCTGACCTACTCTATAAGCATGTTGTATTGTTGCTAAACCGATTATATTTGCTAAAATTAAAATTATACCCGATACTATGAATATAATTAGTTGGGCTATGCTAAAAACTCCGTTAAATACATCAGCTACCACTCCCATAAATTGGCTTACCCATAAATTTGAAAGTGCAAACATAAAACCTGATAAAATTGCATATAACATTCCTCTAATTTTTTCATACTTTTTTTGGAGAAGATGACAAACTAAAGATAATATAGCTATAACAAAAGTAAAAATTGTTGTTCGAATAATAAATCCAATCTCAAGTTGATTGGTTTCAATAATATCAATTGATAATTCACTCATACTTAATAAAAAAGTCCCAATTATCATAAGTAAAATACCTAAGATTTCTTCTATCTTTAGCTTTTCTCCTACTATCTTAACTGAACCTAACACTAAAATGATTAAACCAAAAGCCATAAGACCTGGAATAAGCGCGGGTCCAACGAATACTTGAGCTGTTAGATAAAATATTGAGCTAACCCCAAAACTCATAATTACACCTAATATCCATAATGGTTTCTTAACTAGATTTCTCATAAATTCAGGTTCTCCTAATACATCATTTACAACTTTTTTTTGTAGAACAGATCCAAATTGTGTAGTTGATCCTGCTAATAATGCTAAAGAAACACCTAACCAATACAAAGTGGCTGTCATTTTTCTTTAAACTGATATTATAATCAAAAATGAATAAGCTGATTTTTAACTTTTAAAAAATTATAAGACTTTAAAAATTATAAGCTTTAAATTGTCTTTGAAATATTGTACATTTAATATAAATTTAATAGGATTTTAAAATATGACATCTAAGGATATAAAAATTCAAGTAATTTTTATTGGGAAACCCCAATGGGAAGCTGGATGGCCTTATTTAGGTTATGATAATTTAAACCTAATTAATTTGATTAAGGAACATTTAATTGAGAAATTTCCTAATATTGAATTTAACTGGGGGGAAATGATTACTACATATGATAAACCTTTAGTTGAAACTATTAAGGAAAATACATTGAAAGCAGATGGGATGATAATTTTTACAATAGGTCATTTCGGAGACCCAGGAATTGTTCAAGCAGGAATTGAATTTATAGAAAGTAAAAAACCCGCTATTCTTGCTAATTACATATATGGGGGAGATCACACATTTACTAAAATCTATTCAAATATAAAAAATAGGGGTTATCAAGTTTTTCCGATATCTTCACAAAATATTAAAGATTTTGACAAACCTATAGTAAATCTTATTAAACTTCTACGTCTAAGGGGAAAAAAGGTCCTAGTTTATGCTAGTGATATAATAAAGATGAACTGGGATGTAATATTGGGTCTCTTAAATCCAGAACGCAAGAGAATTATAAAAAAGTATCCAGAGTTTCTTGAACAAGTTGGAAAAATGAGTGGAAACAGAGATTTTGAATTTTATACAGATACAGCAGGTAAAGATCAGGCACATCAATGGAGAATGGATGAAACAAATTATAAAGAAAATTTAAAAAATTTTTTTGGTATCGAAATGATAAGAGGAGATCCAAATGAGATTTTGGAATATTATAGAAATGCAAATGAGGAGGAAGCGAAAAAAATTGCTGATAAATGGATTAAGAACGCAAAAAAAGTAGAACCTTCTGAAAAAACAATTCTTAATTCAGCAAAATTATATCTAGCTTTTAAAAAGATCTTACAAGATAAAGATATTGATGTTTTTACTCCTGATTGTGGAACGTTATTATTAACAGGAATATTACCTGCTTATCCATGTATGGCATATTTTGAATTAAGTAATGAAGAGAAATATGGTATATGTGAATCTGATATGGATTCAACTGTAAGTTTCCTTTTTGGATTATATTTGACTGGTCGTCCTGGATTTGTATCTAATCATACTCTTGATGTTACTAATGAACAAATCACATATATGCACTGTGTAGCTCCAGACAAGCTTTTTGGGATTGATGGTCCTTCAACACCCTATGAAATTGTATTTCATGGAGAAACCCATTATTTAGGTGCTTCTCCTCGTGTAAAATTTCCTATTGGGGAAATTGTGACAACAATTAAAATAAGTGTTTTTAAAAAAAAAATATCTATTAGAATTGGAAAAATTATAGACAATGTGGTTGATGAAAAGGGGTGTGTATCAAAAATGCTAGTAAAAGACAATGTGGGTAAAATTATGAATAATTATGATTGGGAAACCTTCGGATGGCATCGAGTTACCTTTATCGGAGATTGGAAAGAAGATTTTATAATTGGAGCAAAGATTTTAGGATTAGAGATTATTGAAGAAGATCAATAATTAACCGTTTGTAGGAATTTCTAAAGCCATATGTCTTTTGAAGGAATAGAAGAAGCTTATATTAGAATACAGAAAGTAGTTAATAAAACTCCAGTATTAACTTCTCGAACTTTAAACAATTTAATTAATGCGTCAGTATTTCTCAAATGTGAAAATTTCCAGAGAATGGGAGCTTTTAAATTTAGAGGGGCATATAATACTTTAAGTTTACTTTCCCCTGAAGAAAGAAAAATAGGCGTTATTACTCACTCAAGTGGAAACCATGCTCAAGCTGTAGCACTTGCTGCGTCATTATTAGGCATTAAAGCGACGATTGTTATGCCAAAAGGTGCTCCACAAATAAAAATTAACGCAACTAAAGGGTATGGAGCGAATATTATTTTATGTGAAAACACTCTTAAATCAAGGACTGAAGAAACTAATAAATTAATGGCAGAAAATAATTACATATTAATACACCCTTTTGATAATGAGAATATTATAAATGGTGCTGGAACTGCTGCTTATGAATTAATAAAGGAAATTGGAACTCTCGATATCCTTATCACCCCTCTCGGAGGTGGTGGTTTATTAAGTGGATCTGCTATTGCTACAAAAAATTTGTGTCCAAATGCACAAGTTTTTGGCGTAGAACCCAAGATTGCCGATGATGCATATAGATCTATTGAGGCTGGATATATTATACCCAGTACTTACCCTAATACGATTGCAGATGGGTTACGTACCTCCTTGTGCGAACGTACATTTAATTTTATTAAGAAATATGTCGATGGAATTCTAACTGTTTCAGAATTGGAAATTATAGAAGCTATGCGGTTTTTATGGGAAAGAATGAAATTGGTTGTTGAACCTTCAGGTGTTGTTCCTTTAGCGGCCTTATTACAAAGTCAAATAGAAGTAAAGAATCAAAAAGTAGGACTTATAATTAGCGGTGGAAATGTGGATCTCAATCAATTTTTTGAACAATTAGAAAGTAAAATAAGAGATATTTAAATACTGATTTCATGATTAAATTGGATTCCATAACCCGAGTAGAGGAATATTCCAAAAAGTTTTATAATGAGGAGTATTAAGGTTATAGCATTAAAAGAAGGAGAGTTTTTTACTTAATAGAAAATCTTTTTTAGGCTTCTGATTTTATAGTGATAAAATTATTTTCAAATTTCATTTTTTATTAGAGATTTATTAATGGAAAACTAATCATTAAGATTAGGTAATACTTATGGAAGTTATAATTAATGAGGAACAAATAGAGGAAAAAGTTCAAGATTTAGCTCAAAAAATTTATGATTTTTTTAATAATAAAAAAGTTGATTTTATTTATCTCATTTTCATTTTAACAAGTTCATTTATGTTTGCGTCAGATTTAATGAGAGTTTTATCTCAATTGGGCTTAAAAATACAAACAGATGTTATTTCTGTTAAATCATATGTAGGGACTAAATCTGGGGATATTATAGTTAATCCAGATGATATTTACAGACAGAATTTGAATGATAAAAATATTCTCATCGTAGATGATATCTTAGACACAGGAAAAACTCTAACATATGTTAGAAAACAAATTCTTGAAGCCTATAAACCTAAAATATTAGAATTCTGCTGTTTTTTGGTAAAAGATAGACCGAAAAGAAAACTTGATTTTGATGTTAGATTTATTGGTTTTAGGATTCCAGATTTATTTGTAGTTGGATATGGATTAGATTATGAGGGAAAACATAGAGAACTGCCCTATATCACAGAAATTAAACAATTAAAAGAATAAAGACAAAAATATAAAATTTCAGTAATTTTAATCTACTTATCTTGGTTCTTCCCGTGGTAACCTTTCTTTCACGGGTAAAAGTGGACTAAATTTTTTATGCGGTTCTGTCTGATACCAGTAGGCAGTTGATGACCAATCGTCTGAACGTTGATTTGCGTGTCCGTGTTCAATTTTAACCTTAATATTTTTATGAAAGTAAATTGGATCTTCTATATGATATCGGTAATATGAAATTTTGCCACTCCAATGTTTTCCACCAGGTAGCGTTATTCCAAAATATGGCGAACAATAGTATTGAGAAGGACTCCATGAAGAACAAAAATAATCTTCAGTTCCAGTTCCATAAAGAATGATTTCACCATCGTCAATTTCAATATAATCATCACCTTCACCAGGCCAGTTAAATCTCTCGGTTTCAAATAGGTTATGAATATCTAAATGACAACCAACATAATGACCTTCTCCTTCAGTTTCTAATATTAAGTAATCATCTTCATGAATGATATTCTTTTTGCTGAACATTTCTGCTTTCCAACCCTTTTCCTTTAGTTTTTCGTAGTCTTGACCTCTACAAGGGTTTTCCCGATTCCAATAAGCATGGAATCTACCATAAGAGGGATCTAATTTTTCATATTCTTCGTAATCAATATAATAATAACATATTAATTTCTCATCGCTTTCATTATCTAATTCTATTCTTGCTTGTTGAGAAAAAGGCATCGGAAAAAAACAATTAAAACCTTTTCCATCTTGGGGACCCATCGATAAAGGTAAACTCCAAAAATTAACCGTTTTTCCATGTCCAACTCCAAAAAAATCTCCGATTGGACATTCGACAGAGTGATTTATCTCCTGATCCCACCACATACGAATTATAACTTTTCTTAAATAGTAAACATCTTTTGATGCGAGTGTCATCCAAATATGTTTAATAATACCAGCACTTTTTATATTACAAATCTCAAATTTTTCATTATTTTCTATAATTACAAAATCTGCATTTGCTCCAGTTTTATCATAGCTTGAAATTCTCTTTCTTCTAACATCTTTATTAATTCTTGCTAATTTTGAGAGTGACTCAAACCCAAACTTCATTAACATCCCCTTATATTTAAGTTTAAAAAATAAAATATTAAGAATAAATTAAATTTTTGTTTTAGGGTTATTTCCTAGACAGTTTAAGGTGGTGTATAAGCAGCAATATCTTGAAGTTCCTTGGTTTTTAGAAATTCTGATGTTGATAATTTCTGTATTACTTTTCCATTATCAAGAATAACTACTTCTTTAGAATATTTAGCTATAACACGGGGATCATGAGTAACTATAATTATTGTATGATCTCTTTCATGAAGGTCCTTAAGAATTTTCATAAATTCTTCAATCATGCGAAAATCTTGCCCTGTTGTCGGTTCATC
>CAYSZJ010000078.1:0-18685 GCA_964435435.1 uncultured archaeon | reverse complement strand
AGAAATTAAAACTCGCTGCAGTTTTGCGAAATTAATTCCGTCGTTATAAATAGTTTATCATCTAACTTAAAATTTTTAAATGAATTAAAAATAGTAGCATTCTCTAAAATATGGCAATTAGCACATAAAATGATAACATTTTCTCTTTTTAAATTTCTTATTACATTATTATAACTTCTTCCCCTTAAATTCCACCAAGATATTGTCTTAATACTCTCATCGAGGTGATGAAAGTCTAATGCAGGGAGCGAGGTTATATTGGTATCACACTTATAACATTTTCCATTAAAATATTCCAATATAATTTTTGATTTAGTTTTATTATCTCGAATTTTGTTTAACTCATTCTGATAAACTTTGCAAATCTTTTTAATATATTCTTTAACTCTCCCGAATTCTTTAATAGGTTTAGTCTTATGGCATCTACTACATTCTTTTACACTCTCAGCATCATGTTGTTCAGTTACCTTTTCCATAAGATAGTTAAATATAGCAGTAAGAACATTATTAGATTAGAGAGAGTATTAGTTTTTAAAAAAAATGTAATAATGAGATTCTTATTAAAAGAATGAATAAATCAAATGATTTTAAAGAAAAGTTATCCGCTATCATTTTGTGTGCTGGAGAAGGAAAAAGACTCAAAGAAATTACAAAAACCATACCGAAACCATTAATTAAAATCGAAAAACTAAATAATATTTCAATTATCAAACATATCATCAATAATTTAATCAATTTAGAAATAACTCAAATAGCAGTTGTTATAGGTTATTTAGGAGATACCATTCGAGAGTTTATTTCATTATTAAAAAAAAGTAATAATTCCTTACAAAAAAATTTGATAATAATTGATACTGAGAACCAATATAAATTAGGACCGCTATATTCTTTTTTATCTATTACCAAGAACAAAAATTTTTTCACTAGTAACAATTACTATATATTAATTCCAGGGGATACTGTTTTTGACTTAAACATATTAAAAGAAATTTTACTCTTAATTTCTAAAAATTATAAGTTGATTCACGATTATCCAATTGTTTTTTATAGAAATGTAGAATTAAAAGCATTAGAACTAATCTATAAAAGAAATAAACTAATTTCTTATGCTGAAGTCAAAAAATTCGATTCAGAAACTGTTTTAAAAAGGATTTCTCAGGTAAAAATAAGAGATATCATTTCTGATGATGTCCTTCATCAAATAATTCCCATTTTTACATTCAATTACAAATTTATCCAAGAAATCTTAGATCTAAAAGGTGTAATCAGAGTAAAAACAATTTGGGAAACATTTAATTATATGATTGATAATGGTAGAAAAATATATGCATTTAGGCTAAGAACTAACAAACAATTTTATGATATTGATACTAAGGATGATTTGAGAAATCTAAAAAAAAAAAAGGACAATAGGCGCTCCGATTATTCAAAGTAAAATTGATTCAAAGGAACTTAAAAAAGGCATAATCCTAAGAAGCAATTAAGAAATCAAAGCTCCTATTTACTATTTTTTTTAGAAAGTATGTTCTTGCTGTTTTTATGTCTCCTGTATCCTAAAACAACAACATATAATCAGCATAACTTAAATTATCCATGTAATCTAGTCTCTTTTATAAAGAATGTATAAATTAAATCGTTACATAGATGATAAACTTATATTTTTGCTCCAAAGCGCTAATTTTTCTGGTGGTTTGACAGAAGTTATGTAAAAATTCAATCTTCTGTGTTATAGTATTGAGCACTACAGGAACACTGGGAATCAAATTGAGGATATATTTAGTATTGTTTTAAATCATTTGAAATCAAAAATCAAAAAATTGTTGGAAAAAAGGAATCAAATTAATTTAAGTATAATTGAATCGGTGTTTAAACCGCAATTATGTATCTAATTCCAATGCAATGTCTACCTATTGTCCAAATAGATATATGATAATTTGATTATTTAAATCTTCTTATTAAGATAAATAATAAATTCTTTGATTTTTTTAACAAATATTTAATGAATTAAAAAATTAATAAAAGATAAAATAAAGATCAATACTCGAATTATATTTATTAAAATGAGCGATACAGGCTTAGTACCAATAAAGATTGAATTATTTGGAATTGGCACATTAGAGGGTCACATCATCAGACATATTGCTCCTTTTTCCGCTGATGCGTTCATTGATAAAATACCATTCGTGTTGAGAGGTCGATTTAGTTTCGGGACAAAGAAATACTGGACTCTTCCTGGATTAGAGATATATAAAGGTACTAATCCCAAATCCACAAATATTGTAGAACAAGGAGATATTGTCTATAATCCTAAAACAGATGAGTTTATTATAATAATAGAAAATTTTCAAATGCCAAATAAAGTGAATAAGATAGGGAAAGTTAGTTCTAATCTAGAATTACTATTGAAAGCACGGAATGGGTTGAATACAAAAATAACTAAGAGATAATAATGAAATGGCAGTTTCAAGAAAATTAACTATTGTTTTTATCGTTTTTTATCTAATTGTTATTCTATATCTTTTACTATTTCTTTTTGTTCCAAATGTAGAAGTCGCAATAATTGAATCGAGACAAGAGTTAACTCGCATCACAGAGGGTACAAATTATTTTTGGGCAATAATCATATCTCTTGTAATTTGTTTTTTAGGTTCAGCATCAATTGGATTTCCAGTTCCATTTCCTTTTGTACTTTTTTCTCTTTCAAATTCAATCTTTATTAGATATATTAATATTGGGTTGAATTTAGGACAAATAATTTTATCAAGCTCTTTCTGGATTGAAATCTTAGGCCTTGCTATAGCAGGAGGTTTAGGTAGTGCTTTAGGTGAACTTACAGGTTACGTGGTAGGATATGGTACAAAAAAGATCGCAGAAGAAAGGCAATTAGATCTTTTGAATAATATTAATGGATTTGGAAAATTGATTCTTGAAAATGAGAAGCGTACACCTCTCTATATTTTTCTGTTTGCTTTAACACCTTTACCAGATGATATTTTATTCCTTCCTTTAGGCATGATTAAATACCCTTTCTGGAAATGTATTATACCTGGGTGGCTCGGAAAGAACTTTACAACATTATTCTATTGTTGCTGGCCAATTTTTGTAGCAATTGGATTTACAGCTCAAGGATTGGAGCCTAATGGCAGATCAAGTATAATAACAGAAGCTATCTTGCTTTTAGTTACGATCACTGTGATGTTTTTCATTATGTCTTTTGATTGGATAAAATATCTTGAAAAAAGAAGACAGAAGAAAAACGAGAAATCCGATCAATAAGTAAAAATAATTACTAATACAAGCTATTTTTCATTCTTTAAGCAATTCAAGCATACAAAAACAATTTTCTTTTTTCCTTTAGAATTTTCATCTTCATATATACGTTTATAAATGAAATTATTGCAAATTGCACAAACCGCTGTAGTTCGAGTCTCCCCTAATAATGGACCAAGATTTTTAAAATTAGATTTCATATATATTACGAATACGATTTAGTTTGGAGCGTAATTGCTATATTTGAAACTATCTCTATTTTATTTTTGCTATTTCTAAAATTTCGGTTATTACGCCCACGCTGCTTATAAGTAAAATAAGGACGGCTTCCCAAGGAAACATTTGCAATTTCTAACCTAGGATACATACGACTTTTTAGAATTTCTGCTACTTCCACAGCAGTACTTATTTCATTACCTTCACCCTTTATCAAAAGGGATTTCTTACCACCTGAAAAAGCAAATATGGCGTCTTTAATTGATTTATCTTTGTCGTTACGGTTTCTTATTACGATTGTAGTTTCACTAACCATGAAAAGAACCTCATTCGCAAAAAAAATAATGCAATTTATTAAAAAGAAGCTTTTCTTTTAATAATTTCTTATCTATATTAAATTTTTCAAAAATTCTTAATTTGATAATATTTTTACATACTTTTAAAGTTTGATAAATGCAAATTAAAACAATCTCATTAAAAATCTTCTAGATTTAATTCAGCTCGTTGATTTATATCATCCAAGATTTTATAATATTCAGAACTTCTCTGTTCAAAGTATTCAATTATTTTTCTTTCATTTGTGTCCAAATAATTGAAATAAGGAGATAAAATTTCTATTCTCTTAGAAAAATCTTCCATAAGCTTATCATACCAATCATTAGGTTTTTTTAACGTATTTTGTAATTTCTTTGATAATTTCTGCTTCTTTAACTCATATTCTTCTGTTTTTTTCTCTTCAAATAATTTATCTAATTCATCATATGTATTTGATATAGATTTTTCAATTCTTTCCCTAAATTTTGGAATTCTAAATGTTTTTTTATAGAAATCAGGATCCCACTCATATAAGTAACGTTCATCTTCCTCAGCCTCTTCTATATTATTAGTAACTATAATATCTTTTTTTGGAACGAGGATTAACCCATAATTTCTCTGAAGTTGAGCTAATGCTTTTTTTCTAAGTACCTCATCGATATATTCGATTTCTTTTAAAACTTTATCCATATCTTTATTAACTTTATTTATAACATTATCAGCCTTTTTAATCATTGTCTCTTTATCAAATTCATATTTTATTTCTATTAGGTTATAAGTAGAACTCAATCCTAAGTCAGGGTCTTTAAGTCTTAACCCTGCTATTCCTAAAAAATGTTCATTAGATCCTTTTTCACAATGATCATAAATTAGCCCTATTGCAAATGGATTTGGGATTTGATAACCTAAGTGAGTTAAATGATCTATAGGTGAATAAAAAAATCCGAATCCCGGATGTGTATGCCACCAACCAACTATAAAATCATTTCTCTTATCTTGGATTGATCTTTCAAAAACTGAAGCATCAATTTGAGCCATGTCTACATATTGTTTATTTTCATATTTGACACCAGCTCTATCCCCAACAACCATTGGAATCGCATCTTTTACAATTACTTCAGAATTATTTTCTATTGAGCCAACTAAAATTCCATATACTTCACGCCATTTACCGGGGCTTAAATTATTATTAGCATATCTAATAGCATAACCTACAATTCTTCTATAAGCTTTTAGTGTGAGTAAAACTGGTGTTTTGAACGGACTTACTTTTTTATTTTTCCTCATTTTATATGAATTTGATGCTCCTTGATATTATATTTTGAAAACTTTATTTCTTATTCTATATACAATTTAAACAAATCCTAAATATTTAAATTATATTAGTAAAATTTGAAAGTAAAAGTAATAGAAATAAATGATAACAGTAATAAAATGCAAAGGGAAGGGAGGAAACTGAAGTGTAGCGAGGAAATCCGAAAGGTATTATCAATTTGCGGTCTTCCGGGTTCTGGTAAAACAACAGCAATAGAGGCAATAGAAGATTTAGGGGTAGTCGTAACAATGGGCGATGTTGTTCGAAATGAAGCAAAAAAAAGGAATTTAGAACCTTCTGGAAATAATATAGGTAAGATTGCTAAAGAATTGCGTGAAAAAGGGGGTTCAGCAATAATTGCTGAAAAATGTGTGGATTTAATAAAAAATAGAAAAGAAGATGTAATCTTTGTTGATGGGGTTAGATCTCTCTCTGAAATTAATATATTTAGAAAGTTTTGGAAATTTCCAATTATAGCTATTATAGTTGATGAGGAAAAAAGATTTAAACGGCTTTTTGAAAGAAATCGCAGTGATGATCCTAAGAGTATAGAAGATTTACAAGAGAGAGACAAAAGAGAAATTGAGTTTGGACTTGATAAAGTCTTAGAAAACGCTGATTATATTATTCAAAATAATACTACTATTGAAGATTTAAAGAAAAAAACAAGAGAAGTAGTCATAGATGTCATTAATAACTACTGATATTTATAAAGCTCTTATTTTAAGTAATCTGCGATAATTTTCGCTAGAGATACTTGGCACACTTCATTATCAATTGAATCTGTTCCTATTATCTCATCAGCACCTGCTTGTAAAATTCGAAATTTTGCTTGTCCTAATAATAATGCATGTGTTGCTACAGCAAATATTTTATTAGCTCCATTCTCTTTCGCTATTTTTATTGCTGTAGCCATCGTACCTCCTGTGGCAATAATATCATCTGAAACAACGACATCTTTTCCTTTCAAATTCAAGGCTCCAGATATTTTTATTTCACCTGTTTTAACGTCTCTCTCCTTATCAAAAATTTCAACTGGAATATTCTCTCCAAAATAGTTAGCAAAAGCTTTTGACCGGTCTATAGCTCCTTTATCGGGAGATACAACAACTATATCTTTCGCTCCTTTTGTCTTAATATAATCCGCTAAAAGCTTCATTGAATCAATGTTAACTGCTTTACATGAACATTCATCCATTACTTCAGGAGCATGAATGTCTACTGTATACAATTCATCCAACCCAAATGAATTTAGAATGCGGAATATCACATTAGCAAATTGACTTTCTCCAGGTCTAAAAATTTTATCTTGCCGTGCATAGGCAAGATAAGGAACAACAACAACTATCTTAGCAGCTCCCATACGCTTAACTGAATCAATTATCATAAAAAGTTCCATTAATCGACTATTTTGATTTCCACTTGAACTAGGACCTGTAGATTGTATGATTATAACTTCCTTATCTGCTATTATGGTTTCATCTTCAAGATTTATTCTTAAATAATTTTCACCGTCAGGGAATTTTTTGATTTCAGTATTTATAGCTTCAATACCTAATTCTTGGGCAATTTTGACCCCTAGAATTTGTGAAGCAGGACCTACTATAAGAATTTTTTCCATAATGACTCCACCAATATATATTAATACATTTTAATTTTTCTTTATTTCCTTCTTTACAACTTTTTTAAAAATTTAAGAGAGTATTTAATAATTTCTTCTCTATGCCCTGAAAATGTATGCCCTCCAGTATCAAACTCAATGACATTTTCATCATTTAATCCAAGATGTTCTTTTATATAATGTACATTTTCAAAAGGAACGCGATCATCGTCTTTACAATGTGCAATTAAAATTCTTTGATTATTCATTGGATCCTCTTTTAAGAAATATTTAGGACTAATTTTTCTGACAATCCCTTCTCCTTCTTCCTCTTCAACTTCTTTATATCTTCCCCTTATTGTTTCGTAATCATAGCGTGTACTCAGTGCAATTAAAATTTTTGCTTTTTTATCTATATACCCATTAGATAAAATAATAGCACCCCCTAAACTCCTCCCAAACAATGCAATTTTATCTTCTAAAAGCCTCTTTGTTTGATTTTCTACTATCCATTTAAGAACAATATGAATATCTGAAAAAATTTGTGTTATCATTCGATCCCATCTAGGACCGGTTTGTTTTTGTGTTTCTCCATGGCCACGATAATCATATGATAAAACATAATATCCCGCATTTGCAAATCTCTCAGAAAAGAATTTAACGAGATAGTTCTCCCTGTGATTCATAAAACCAGCTAAATTAACAATAAAAGGAGCTTTAGGAGGCGTATTTGATGTAAAATAAATTGAACTCTTTAGATTAATGTTATCAAATTTTACTAGAATATCAATATTTTCAGTTATTAGATCAGTCATTATGGATTTAAATTATTGATTTTGTTTATATTTTTCAATTATATCTCTTAGAGTTTCAATTACAAAATCAGCACAATGTTTTTCATCTTCTGGTAATCTATTTAACGCTTTGTCAATATCCTCGGGTTTCAGATTTTTGGCAAACTGTAAAGATTTACCTTCAATTAGAATTGTAGTTTGACTTGCAGTAGCAATCATTACACCACATCCATCTGTTACAAAATTAGCTTTAGTTATTATATCTTCCTCTATTTTCAAATAAAATCCTAAAAAATACTCTTTTGGTCCTCCTCTTCGTTCGTCAAAAATAATTATTTCTTCTTTTGAAGGCTTTCCCCAATTTTTTGGGTTGTGAAATAACTTAACAATTATCTCGTTGTGATTCTTAATATCTTCTTTAATTATTTTCTTCTGAAGCCGATCTATAAAGACATTAAATTCATCAGCCATAATAAAGCAACCAATTTGTTCATTATAGATGTTTTAAGACATGGGTTTCTAATCCAACTACATCTTCTGGCTTTCTTTGATACTTTTTTACAATTTCAATGATTTTTCGATTTAATTCATGATGTTCAGATGGACAACTTGTTTTCTCTAAAAATTCTTCACCACGGCGAATAGTGGCTGTATTTTCTGTTACTTTCATTAACTCTGTAGCAATAATTCCATTGAGATAAATCAAATCTGCCAGCATATTCTTAATGTATAATAGTATTGAAATTTGTTCAGACATAATTTTAACAAGATACCTTAAAATAAAAATTTCAGCTATAGTTTAAATAGAAATAGAAAAAAAGCACATATTAATTAAAATAAGATATTACATTATAAATCGAATATGATGCTGAGCCAATTATTAACATACTAATTATGCTAATTCTTAATATAAAAATCCATTTCATATCATCTTTTAATAATTCTCTGATAGAATTTTTACAGCTCATATAATATCTTTTTAATGCATTCTGGTATCTTGGTTTTAAGGATATGCGAATTCTATAAGTTATTGATGGTGTTTTAAATTCTACTACATCAATAGGAAGACATACATACAAAATCACAAAAACAAACACAATTATCATGAAGAATGTACTAATGATATTATCATTAATCAAAGAATTAGTATCTGCAAGTGCCCATCCTTCTATTTGTTGGATAGTTAACATTATTAACATTCCTCCTAGCCCAAAAACATCAAAAAAATCGAGTTTCCTAAACCATTTTCTTACATCTATAGATTCTACATTATTGGCATAAACATAATGAAACTTATAGCTAAATTTCCTTCTAAACTTAAATAACTTATTCTCCTTATTATAAGAAAATAGATCTCCACCCGCTTGACTAAAATCATAACAAAAAGCTTTAACAAGAAGTATAAATCCATACATCAAGGCAATCCACCAGAATAATGGTCCAAATAGAACCATTTGAGATAACATAACAATAGCAAAAGTTATTAAAAAAATCCCAAAAACCAAATCAAATAAATGAAAATGAGTATCGTTTACTTCTGAAAATGGCTCCTGTAATTCACTTACAACACTTTTTGAATCCTTTTCAGTATCTCTGTCAATTTCACATCCTAAGAAATTACTTAATTTTTCTGTTAGTTCTGATCGATTCTTTAATTTGAATGGAGAAAACCACATTTCATATAAATGAGTTCTGGTTGCAATTTCAAAATAGTTTTGGGGTAATAAAACAAGAAATACTAAAGACACGATTTCTAAAATAGTAATTATCACAAAAATCCACGATAAAACATATTCAGGACCAGCTCTTTCAGCAAAAAAAAGAGGAATAGCAGTCATTAGCTGCATTATAATAAAAGGTAATAGGAGCATAATCCAGCCTAGTTTTGGGCCAAGATGATTGTTTTGATATCTTAAAGCTTCAATGTCCTTCTTCGGAATTTCTGTCAACCAACAAAACCCTGGTCTTATTTCATAAAAGAAAAAGAAATTCTCAGATTGTGAAAAAGTACCTTTAAATGGACTTAAAAAGAAGTATAGTAATAAAGTAAAACCAATTCCTAATGCAGGTAGTCCAGTTACATAAAACCAGGAAGGACCACCAAGTACAATAGCACTACCATATTTTACCTCATGTCCCACATCTAATCCAAAAATAATTAAAGATATGATTCCAGCGAAAATTAAAAGTAAAGCAGCTATAAGTCGCGTAATATTAAGCGAGAAAAACTTAATATAGGTCTTAACTGGCTCCCTTAAATTACGAATAGTCTTCATAGTTAAAGAATTTTCACGAAGATAATATGGAGCAATAAAGAATTTTGAAGCTATAATCATCCCTAAAACTATAATTGATACATCAATTAGAAATGAGATATTAATGTCATCAATAGTTATTCCAAAATCAAACTGAAATAAAAACAATAATATCCCTAAAAGTATAAGAATGCTTCCAATAATAAGAAATATAATTCTAAAGATTCGTTTGATTGGATGAGTTTCTTTTAGTTTTTCAATTTCATCTTCAGTTAAGACACTCATAAATAAAAGTCATTTTTCTAATTTGATTATAATAATATATTGTTAATTTTTTTCTTTAATAAAATTTCAATTTACTTTTCAATAAATACTGTAAAATTGCTTTAAATATTAATTTAAAATTAAATTATATTTAGAATAGGCTGATAAAAAAATAATATATTGGTGAGAATACTTTAGATTATAAAGATTTCCATGATGGATTATTATCTTTGGCATTGATCTTAGCTTTTTTCTCAATCACTTTTATGATAGGATCCTATTTATTACAACCTTATATTGCTTTAGAGACCGCAGAAAGAGATCTTATTATAATCTTGTGCGCTATAAATCTCTTATTTTGTATATACTATTTATGGCAAGTAGTTAAAATAGAAAAAATTTTCAAATTAGAAAATAAACATATTATTAAATTTGGTAAAAATATTGGAATAGTTACTATCTTATATATCCCTCATTTTTTTATATTTACGACATTATTTTTCAAAAATTTGCATAATTTAGAGCTGTTAATGGTAGTTCTAATCAGTTTCATGGAAGCTTTACTAATCAGTGTTGTGATAAAAGAAGTTTATGATATTGTATTCCAAGAAGAATCTCAAAGAGATTTTGAATTGGAGGAAAATCGCAAAAAATATCTGGAAAAAGAGAAAAAACCTTTACCAGGAGAACGATTTTAAATCAAAATCAACTTATTTTAAAGATTTATCTTTTTGCTAATTTCTCTATAGCGGAATCAATCATCTTAAGTTTAGTTGAATACTTTTCCATAAGTTCAGCAAATTTATCGACATCAATTTCGTTACTTCCCCTTAAAACTTTCAATTCGTTTATTGTTCTTACAACCCCCGCTTTTTTATCTATTAATTTTTCTTTTTTACTATAGGGTATTTTTTCTTCTAATTTTTTCTTCTGGTATGTCTTAAATCTTTTGACATTTATATCTCTTGGTACAAATTTGGTTAAATATATTACATTTTTTGGCACAAAAGGGGCTAAATTTTCTGGAATGATAATTATAGGTTCGGGATCTTGAATTTTTTTTATTTCTTCATAATTTAATTTTTCAACATCACTTTCTTTAAGATTTTCTTCCACTATAGATAAGTTTAACTCTATATTTTCTTTTTCTTCAATAGAGAGTGAAAGATGTTCAAGCATATCATACCAAATATCTTTTGCTTTTAAATAATACCATAAAGCTTTTTGATGTAATTTTTTTACTTTTTCTTTATTTATGTTTGTTATTGAAGATACTAAAGAAGCATGAGCTTTAAGATAGCATGCTTTTCCCATATCATAATGAAATTGTGCTCTTATTTGTTGTTTTTTCTTTTCCTCATGTTTTCTTAAATAAAATAATCTTTTTGATAATAAACTGAGTCCAGCATATAATTTGGATGAAAAGTAAATATTATTTTCATTTTCTTCTTTTAATGCTGCTATACTTTGAGCAAGGACCCGTGTTTCTTCTGAATTTAACTCAAGATTCTCAGAATCAAGAGTAATTCCTTTATCTTTTTGGTGGACAGCAGCAGCGCTAAAATATGCGGCTGTCTTATAGATCTTACTGGATTCTGTCATTGCAATTATAGCATTTTCCCATTCTTCTTCTTCCTCATATTTTTCAGAAAGTTGTGAATATGCTTTAGTCATAACCCATAACACCCTAGCACATTCAAACATTATATCATGAATCTCAATTTCTCTGTTAGCCACCGGATCTTGAAAAGTTGGTGTAATATCCAAATCTCTCAAAATCGCACTATGATTTTCATTTTGATAATTGACATTTAAGATTTTAGTATATTCGAAAACAAGATTTAGATCATCTAAACTAAAATGTTCATCTTCTTTTTCTAAAGCATCTTCTAATTTCTTTATTTTGAAGTGCAAGTAACGAATTCGTTGCATAACTTCTTCTTGATAAAAAGGAGACATAATCAAATTTTAAAGTTTTTTGTTAAATTAACGTTAATTAAAATTATTTAATCATCATTTTAAAACTAATCTATAAAAACATTTTAATGACTGGGTGTTCTATAAAACTCTGAAAACTAATTTTTAATTCTAAAATGATAAAGAATAAATTATTTGTTTTTGAATATGTTTCTGGTGGAGGATTTAATCAAATTGATATCCCAACTTCACTTTTTTGTGAAGGTTTTGGGATGTTAAAATCTATTATAACTGATTTTAAAAGGTTGGATTTTGAGATAAGCACAATTTTAGATTATAGGATTTTCTTTTTATCAAAATATTTACAAGCAGATATCATTAAAACAATTGATAGTAAAGAGAATTTTCTTCGAAAATTTAAAACTCTTGTTAAAAATAGCAAATATGTCTTTATCATTGCTCCTGAATCCTCAAATATACTTTATAATCTTTCAAAAATCGTAAGAAATCATAAAAAAATACTTTTAAGTACTAATTTAGAAGGAATTAAAATAGGAACATCAAAGATAAATACTTATGATTTTTTTAAAGTTAATAAGATTGTTACTCCTAAAACCTATTTAATACCATATAAAAAGAATAATTTAGATATTGACTTTATTATTCAAAAATTTTACAAATTAAAAACACCTATCGTAATTAAACCCGAAGATGGTGTAGGTGCAGAATCAATTTACTATTTTGAAACTGAAAATCAAATAAGAACTTATTTTCAGGAATATATGGATGCCTTAGATATTAAACGTAATTATATTATTCAACAGTATATTGAAGGTTGTGATTTAAGCGCTTCTTTAATTGGAACTCAATTTTCAATGAATTCTTCAATAGAAACCCCGATAATTCTAAGTATAAATTCCCAAGCTGTAAATCTCAAAAATTCAAAACATGAATCTGAATATTTTGGAGGTCATACTCCAATAAAGGATGCCCAAGACATATGCATTAATTTAAAAAATTATATTAAATTTCCTAAGTTCTCAAAATTTACTGGATATTTTGGTATAGATTTTATAAGAAAAGATGATCTCCAACTTTATTTTATAGAAATTAATCCAAGATTAACAACATCTTATATAGGATTAAGAAATGTAATTAATCAAAATCCTGTTAAATTGATACTAAATTCAAAATTAAATGTTACAGAGTCTTTAAAGATTAAATATCTTAATTTTTCATTATTTTCTAGAATTGAATTAAGCTCTAAGGATCTCATATCTAATAAGGGACTATATGAAGGGATAATATCCAAATTAATAAAAGAAGTCCCCGAATTCGTGACACCCCCCATTTCATTAAATGATTCAAATCATTTTTCTTGCTTTATAGCAACTAAAACAAGAGACTTAGAGTCATCAAGGAAAAGATTTAAAGAAATAACTCAATGCTTAACAAAATTGGGCTTTAAAATTCTTAAACCAATATAAACAGTATGATAGTGAAACCACTATAATGAAGTAAGAGAGATATAATCAAACTGGTTTCAATTTTCAATCCTTTTTTAACACTTAAACTATATGATAATAACCATAAGGACCAAACTTGGAAAATGATCAGTAAAATTTTATCTATCAAGTTAAATATATTAATATCCAATAAATCTGAGAATTTAAAAATTAAGTGAGATATAAGGTAAAATAACATAGGAAATTGAATAATTGCAAAAGATTGAAAAAAATAAACTGTATTTTCCTTATTTTTATAAAATATTCTTGAAATACCCTCTATTATAATAAAAAGAAGGAAAAAATTTGCAATAAAACTAAAACTAATCAAAAGCCGATAAATTGATTCAAATGAACTCTGATTAGCATCTAAATAAAACAATAAAAATGAGAAAAATCCGTTCAGCCAACAAAGTAGAGTCCCAAGAATTAATATTGCTATTGATATCAAAATCGTAAAAATTTTATCTTTCTTTTCAAATTGTATGAATCTTTTAGTTGTTACTGACATTAATTTTCTTAAAATCAGAGACTTAAATTCTTTCTCTGGTGCTTTAATTGATTCTATATTATCCTTTATAGAATTATAAGCATAAATCCCTAATTCTGTTAAATAATATTTTTTATCTTCTCGTTGCTCAATTAATTCAGATAATGTATCTAAATGATGATAAATTGTTCCCGTGCTAACATTAAGCTCTTTTTTTAAAATAGTAAATGAAGTAAACTCATTATCTCCTATTATCTTTAAAATTTCTCTTCGAATTTCATGACCTAAAGCATAATAGAAACTCGATTCAATATCATGATTTTTATTCCCCCTTTTTCTACTGTTATTACTGATGTTTATGTACCTCCAAATTTATTTTTCGATTGTAATTAACACATTTATTATATTAATTATAATTAAGAGAAATCCTATAACTCCCAAATAGATTCCAATTCCTGCATTTGAAATATATTCAAATTCTTGGGTAATATAATCAAAAAAAAATATTATTAGAAATCCTAAACCTACTGATGATAATATAACTGATTTAATCTTAAATTCGACTTTATACATAATTAAAATACTAGCTGCTAAACAAATAATCCCACTGATTAATGGAAATAAGTATAAAAATGAGTCAGCAATCTCTACAGATGTGGTGATAATATAAATCTCTATTAAGTTATAATCAGAAAACCATGAAAAAAATTCAGATAATATTAATAAAATTGATCCTATTAATCCAAACAAATTTTTATTAAGAATATTTTTGAATTCCATTGAATATCTATCTATTTTATTCTATGATATTGAAAAACTATAAAAATTGAAAAAGAATATTATTAAAATAAATTTTGAAAATATTAATCTTTCTTCGATCTTGAATTCCCAATTAAAAAGAGTAGTGAAAATAAAATGACTTCAGAAATTGAAATAGAGAAAGAAACTGAATCTCCTCCGCTCTTTAATTATCTAAAACAAGAAATTCCTCTTGAGGATATTAAAGATTATGCCTCTCCTAAACGCATATCATCAATAGATTTTTTAAAAGGTTTTGCAATAATCTTTGTAATTTTAGCCCACACAGCACAAGCATGGCTTGACAATGATTCTATATATCTATACGGACTTCTATTTGCTCTATTAGATATTCTTGGTCCATCATTATTTGTTTTTCTTTCAGCTCTAAGTGTTATCTTTAGTATAAAAAGGAAAGAAGGAATTTTACCTCAAAAGATTATTAGAAACCGTATTTTCACAAGAGGAATTGTAATGATCATAATAGGAATGATAACTAATTTAGTGGGAATTGATCCAGTAACAGGAGAAATCATTGTAATTGTTTTTGGGTGGAATATTATAACATTCATTGGGTTTTCTCAAATTTTTTCTTATTATATTTTAAAGTTAAAGAAATCAAGACGTATTTTAATAGGTATTTTGATAATTGTTTTTTCTCCAATACTTAGGGCTTTTCTTTTTGAAGGTAAAGAAGCTGGTAATTTAATATGTATTTTTTTCCACTATATCATAACATCTCCAACACCTCATTTAACTCTTTTACCATGGGTGTCGATTTGCTTCATGTCTACAATATTTGGTGAATATATCTTTGAAGCAATGAATAAAGGAACTGAAGACGCTTACGTGGGTTTATTTCGTATATTTTTTATTTGGGGAATAGTTTTAATATTGGTTGGAATTTTTGCCTTTTTCCCTAACGGTCTAAATTTTACACAATGGCAACCTGGTTGGGCATTACAAACACCTGAATCAGTAGTAGGTGGATTATCTGAATATCCCCATTTAGATTTATTAGAAATCGCAAATAAACAGGATTTTTTTGTAATCTCTGGAATGCCTAATTTCTTAATACGGGGCACAAGTGCTAATATGTTTTATAATCAAGGTGCTGCATTATTCATTATCTCAATATTCTTTTACTTTTTAGATATTAAGAATGTCTCAAATGATTTCACGAATATGTTGATATATTATGGTAAAGTCTCCCTTAGTTTATTCCTAATTCATTTCCTATTTCTTCCAATCTTCTTTGATCAATTTAGTGTTTCTCTCTTTTTGATTATTGTTTTTTGCTACGTTGGTTTTCTAGGGATTCTTATGTGGGTCTGGATGGAAAACTTTAAGGGTGTTGGCTCTCCTGAGTGGCTAATGGTTCAATTAGGAAGAATTGGACAAAAATCAGGTGAAGCTGTCAAGAAAACAACTAAAAAGGTATATGACAGACTTAAAGGAGAAAGAGTAAAGAAAGTCGAAGATTTTATGAAAAAATTGAGTAAAGTTGATAAAAGAAAGGAAGAAAATGCGGAGTAAATCAAGGAGATTGACGAAAAATATAAATTCTTAACATTTTTTAATTTTTAATAATTATTAAACATCTAATTAAAAGAAGAAATTTCCACTCATAACTTAATAGATTTGAAGATAATTGATGAATAAGACACAAATTTTCTTTTTATTTGCTGTGGTAATAAATGCTTTATTTTTAGTAATAACTTTCATTTTCTTTTTTTTTTTAAAAAGTCCACTGATGAGTAGCAGTAATACTGATTATTTGACTTTTTACAATGCAGGTTTGATTGTAATTAATGATTTACCCAATTTATATAATTCATCACTCTATCTCTTTCCATTTAGATATTTTCCAATTTCTGCCTACTTTTTTACTCCTTTTTCTTTATTAGGATTAAAATTAGGTTTTTTTGTATTTCAAATATTTAATTTTGCGTTAAATCTCATTACTATATATTTGATTTATAAAATTATTCAAGTTTATATGAATACAAACAGGAAGTTGAATATTAATTATAAAGTGAATAACTTGAAAGATATATTCTATGACCCGGATAATGAATCTATACTTCATCACATTGGTATTTTTTTAATAATGCTTCCTCAACTTATGAACTATTTTTTAGGTCAAACCAATGTTGTAGTATCTTTTTTTATTCTTACTTCCCTTTTTTTCTTCCTGAAAGATAATCTTAAATTTGACTTTCTTGGGGGAATCTCACTCGGTTTAGGAATTTTATTCAAGCCTTCTCTAGCACTTCTTTTACCTTTTATTATATTCTTAAATTATGATAGAGAAACCAAAAAATTGGAATTTCAATTTAAAAGAACGATTTTAAGATTGTTAGGTCCTATTATCCTAATTATTTTATCAGGATTGTTTTTCATAATTTACCCTCAAATGGTAGAAGATTTCATTAAAGTTAATCTCAGAGGAGAATATACTTACAATATTGAAGGGGATTTGGAGATCAATCCTTCTTTTAGCCTCACGAGAATAATTCTTATTCTTTTTCAAGTGCTCGAATTGGATATCAATTATTTCTTAGTTTTTATTATAATAACCTTACTTTTTTTACTTCCTTTGTATTTATTATTTTTATTTTCTAGAGCTCAGCAAAATAAGTTGATTAATGGGTACTTTGCTGGTATTACTATCATGCTCCTTGTATATTTTGATTCATGGCCTCATCATATAGTTGTATTGGCTCCTTTTTTAGTTTTTTTTCTACTATTAGAAAAAGATTTTGGACTTTATACATTTTTTAAATATATTTACTATCTCATTTCTTTTTTAATATTAGTATTTTGGATTATTTTTTATATAACATATGAAATTTTTCCTTTTAATATAGGTGGATTGGTATTATTGATTTTATTATACTATTCTTTACTTATCTATAATATAAATCAGGTTAAATAGAATTTAGAGAGGGATTATCAAACTTTTTTCAAAAACAGAAATTTTTTCTCCAAAGGCTACTCTTAAGTTAAATAATAATTATGATAACAAAAAGGTTTTTTTAGTTTAAATCTTCAATTAAAATATATAAAAATTTTGTTAGGAAATTCTATTTTTCCTTATTCTATAATTAATTGGTGTAGGATCAAGAATGTCGACGACAATTGAAAAAGAATCAAATTTGGATATTAAAAATGAATTATTACAAAAACGAATTGCTTCTATAGATTTTGTTAAAGGTTTTGCTATAATTTTTATAATCTTAGCTCATGTGGGTCTTAGTTGGCTTGATGACGACTGGAGATATATTTACGGACTTGTTTTTGCATTTCTGGACGTTCTAGGTCCCTCATTGTTTGTTTTTCTTTCAGCTCTTAGTGTAATTTTCAGTGTTAGAAAAAAAAAGGGTGTATTACCAGAAAAAGTGATTCGCAATGGGATCCTTACAAGAGGAGTAGTGATCATTATTATAGGTGTGCTTTTTAATCCAATATCTTTGCAAACAGCAGGTGAAGTGGTTTCCTTCCCGGCAAACTTATGGGGTTGGAATATACTAATGTTTATTGGATTCTCTCAAATTTTCTCTTACTATGTGTTAAAATTTAGCAAAATAGTTCGCGCAGTGATTGGCACAATAATTATTTACTTCTCTCCTTGGATTCGAGAAATCCTCTATGAATTCAAGGATACAAATGTAGCAGTTTTTATCCTACATTTTATTATAACATCTCCTCTCCCTCAAGTACCAATTTTGCCATACTTAGCAGTTTGCTTCATATCTACAATATTTGGTGAATATATTTACGATGCAATGATAAAAGGCACTAAAGAAGCGTATTATAGGTTATTTCGAATCTTTACTTATTATGGAATTGCATTAGTATTAATCGGCATATTTATACTTGTTCCAAGGGGTGTTGCATTTGATTTATGGGAACCAGGGTGGTTATTTCAAAACGAATTTGATCC
>CAYSZJ010000077.1:0-18972 GCA_964435435.1 uncultured archaeon | reverse complement strand
TTATATAAAATCATGATTTAAATGTGAAATTCATTTTTTCAACTAGCTTCCATAAATCTTCTGTGTTATCAACCCAATTATTAAATTCTTTTGAAATTATAGGAAACTGTGTATATTGTCCATGATTTTTTTCTGAAATTATTAAACCAGCTGAATAAATCAATATTTATAATCTCCTTTAAATAGTTTTTAAAAATTGAAATAATCACAATTCAAATTTAGAAAGCCCATAAATTTATTTAATAAATCAATTTCTCTAATCTAAAAAGATAGCTAATAGTGCTTATGACACATTCGTCAAATATTGCAGAATTACATTTGGAGCTTTGTATTGGATGTGGTGCTTGTGTTGATATTTGTTCTACTAATGCAATCCTGCTACTATCATTTGTTACTTTTCTATTTTGACTGAAATAGTTGAAGAAAATTGTAATGGATGTGGAGAATGTATTAAAATTTGCCCTCATCAGACAATAAGATTGGTAAATAAGAATAATCATACTAAAGAATAAATAGATTGCAAATTTTACTCCTTTTTTTAATCTTCTAACTAGGGTGAAAACTATAATATTAGAAGAAATGTTTATGGTATAAGCTGTCTAATATATATAGTATGCCAAAATATATACTTGTAACCAAACTTCGAAACCCTGACCTTGTGGAAAAAAGGAAAGAACAGGGCGAAAATTGGTTAAGATTGGTAAGAGAGAAAATTCCAGATATTAAATGGATTGCACATTATGCCATATTAGGACCCTATGACTTTCTTGATATTTTTGAAGTAAAAAATGAACAAGAAGCTGCAAAGGTATCACTTCTTTCTCGCTCTGCAGGAGCAACATTTGCAGAGACTTGGACTGCTATTCCTTATATGGAATTCCTTGAATTAGTTGATGACTTGAAATAAGAAACATTCTACCAATGTAAGTAGGGGCAATAAAGAAAAGTTGTTGGAGTCTGTAAATTGAATTATTCAAATTTGAATTTAGAATATTGGTGTTTTTAACCTTAGAGCTCAAATATCGGGAGATTCCCATCTTTTTTTATATTCATTGTATCTTTCCCATATAATATCTGGATTAAAATCTTTTCCTTTTTGTATTGCTTCAATAATAATCGCAGTTTGCATAATTTGAAACTCTTGAGTTTTTATATCTCCTTTGTTTAGAAAACGATGCGTCATTTCAATTGATTTTAGAGAATCTATTGACTTAACATTCCGGATATCAAGGTAATATCCAATGATATAAGTAGAAAGCAAAAGAAATGGGAAAATAATTATTGTAATCCAAAGATTTATATTATATGCAAGTGAAACTAACGAAATCGCGCTGACCGTTGATGTTATTATTGTATAGTATGATTGACCCATTTTCAATCGGGATAATTGCTTCCCTACAAAACTTGAACTTTTTATTCTTTTAAATTTTCTCAATTTCATTAAAAATACCTATTTATAATTCATTTTTTATTGTTATCATTGTAAACAAATAAATGATTATGTTTATTATTACTCGAATCTAAATTTTATTATTAAGAAATCACAGTGAAAGTTTATGTTAATTGAGTGGTGGATAGATAAAATTAAGAAAGATTTCGAAGAAAATCATTTACCAGTTATTCAAGAATATTTACGAGTTCCTTCAATTTCAGCAACAGGAGAGGGTATACAACAAACTGCTGAAATGACAGCTAGGGCTCTAGACAAACTTGGAGCAGAAGATATTCAAATTGTCCCAACTAAAGGGTGGCCTGTTGTATATGGAGAATTAATAAAAGATACTCAGAAACCTACGGTTCTTTTTTATAGTATGTACGATGTTCAACCAGTAGAACCACAAAAATGGCTGGTTCCTCCTTTCAACGGCGAGATTGTCGACGATTTTGAAGGGATGGGGCGTGCTTTAGTTGCTCGTGGAGTAATCAATACGAAAGGACCAACGATGGCTTTTTTTCAAACACTTCAAGCATTAATAGGTTCAGGAAAAGATTTGCCAGTTAATCTTCTATTCGCAATTGAAGGAGAAGAAGAATTAGGATCAATTCATTTTCCAGATTTTGTGCATTCATTTACAAAACAAATAGAACGAGCAGATCTAGTTTTTTTCCCGAGTTTCAGTGAAACTCTCAATGGGCGTATCGAAATTGTATTGGGTTGTAGAGGGATTATTTATTTCAAAATATGGATGCGTGGTGGAGATTGGGGAGGTCCAAGATCGAGAAATATTCATTCTTCTCTTGCGAGTTTTGTAGACTCACCTATTTGGAGATTGATTAACCTTATATCGAACATGCGGGCTTCAGATGGAAAAATATTAATCCCAGGCATTTATGAAAAAGTACGTCCTATTTCGAAAGAAGACCAGGAAGTAGTAAATGAATTAGCAAAGAAAATCGATCTTGAAGAATTTAAAAAAATGATTGATGTCAGCCACTTTTATTTGGATGAGAGGGGAAAAGAATTAGATAATAAGGAATTAATACAAGAATTATTTAAACCCTGTTTAACAGTAGATGGAATTATTTCAGGGTATACGGAAGAGAAAGGAAGTAAAACCGTGCTTCCTTGTAATGCATTCGCGAATATGGACATTAGACTTGTCCCAGATATGGAAGTAGAAGATACTCGTACTAAAATCGCAAAATTTATAAAAAATCACGCACCAGAAGCTGAATTTGAAATGGAAGAAGGGTATAAATGGTCAAAAATGTCAATATCACACCCGTATATTCAAGCCCAAATAGAAGTGTTAAGTTCCACAGGTAAAGAAATCCAAATTTGGCCGATGGCAACTGGCTCAGCCCCATTTTACATTTTTCAAGATAAATTCAATATACCAATTCTTGATGGTGGATTAGGACATGGGAGTAGAGCACACTCTCCAAATGAGTTCGCCTTCCTCGAGAGTAAGACCGGCGCGGGAGGAATAATGGATTTTGAGATTTCAATTGCCCAGTTACTCTCAAAAATAGGAGAAATTGGTAAGATAAAAAAAAATTATCAATAAATTAAGAAGATCAGTCATCTTTTTTATGCAGAAATTTATTTAATCATTCTTATCTTTATAAATTTGATATTTATGCTTTCAAAACAACAAGTTAAACAATTACAAGAAATTCTGATGAATTCATGGCCTGCAAAACACTATTACTTTTTAAATGGATGGATATTACGTTTTACTAAAGGCGTAACTGCACGAGCAAATTCAGTTCTTCCTTTACACTATAACGGAGATATAAGCACTCTAGGAAAAGATATCAAGTTAGCTGAAAAAGCTTATCACTCCTATAATTTACCAGCTATATTCACTATACATGATTTTTTTGAACCGAGTCATTTAGACGATAAATTATTTGAAATGGGTTATCAGCAATTAGGCTGTATTACTAATACAATGGTAGCACCGATTCCAAATTTAAAAACTGGAGAAATAAATGATAAATATATTTATAATTACTTTTTTAACAGAATGAAAGAATTCTCAGATTTTTTAGCTAAATTTTCCAAAAGAGATGATGAAGCTCAGCAAATTTTAAAAGAATTAAATCATAGAATTATAATACCCAAAAAATGCTTTATCGTAGCAAGAGATAAAAAAAAGATCATTGGAACACTCATGGGAGTCTTAGATCCTCGAGGATTTTTATATATTGCGGATGTATTAGTTCACCCGGATCATAGACGAAATGGTTTAGCAACTTCAATGTTTTTTAAAGTAATTAAAGATTGGGCATTACCAAATGGTGCTGAAATTGTTTGGTTACAAGTAGAAGCTGATAATGATAAGGCTTTAAACTTATATCAGAAATTAGGTATGAAAACAGCTTATAAATACTATTATTTAGAAATAAAATAGAATGCCATAAGATTTATTTCTAAAGTCATGGAAATTAATTTATAATCTTCCCTATTTATAATGAAAATATTCATTCATATAAGGCAGTACCGTATGAAAATTTCTCATCTAAAGGAATTGAAGCACTATAAAAACCAGAATCAAGAAATTTGAATAAATCCACAATGTGGGAAAAATTCTCATACACATAATCAACTAATTGTTCAAAATAAGTATAAAATCTACCATAAGGAATCGTATAATTTATGAATTCTTTATAATTTAAGTGAAGTATTACAAATCTAACAAACTTTACTCTAAGATTTTCTGATAAATTTTCACACACATCGAAGAGAAAATTATTGTTATATTTCAAATCAATAATTAGGATTAAATCTATTAAATTTTTAATTATTCTATAATTATCTAGAGAAGATTTTAACGATTTTCTTAGTTGAAGTGCAATGTTATCTATTAATTTAGAACCTGATTGATCAAATACATATTTTAATTCTTCTATAGTAAATGAATTGAAATATCCATTATAAAGGAAGAATTGAGCTGTGTTTATATGACCACTTTCAAATCTTTTTGCGATTTCTTCCTTGAATACTCTTAATGCTAAAATATCGCCTGCTTCAGTTAGTTTTTTAAGTAATGGAAATGCCAGTTTACTTTGGAGAATCCGAGTATCATATTCATTTTCAACCCAGGCTTGTAAATTTGAACAATGACCAATAAATTCCTCTTCAAGGGTGAGCGTTTTTCTAATTAAAGGATCCAGTTCCATTGAATTATTAAGTATTTCAGCTGCTTGATCAATAGAATCAATTTTCTCTGTTATTTCAATTTCATCCTTAGATATATTTAGTAATAAATATTTACACTGTGTAAATAATACGTTGTTTACGTATATTGATGTATGCCCATCTTCTAATTTAAGTTCAAGATAATCATTTAGAGTATATTTTTGCATTAATATTAGTAGTAAATTTTAACATTTAGTTTTAATTTTTTGCATTTGAAAATTTAATCTAATAGAAAAAATTTAAATTTCAAAATAAAAAAAAACTATGCTTGAATTAAAAAAATTACTTTACGAAAGAATTCCTTTTTACTCAACTTTAGGTCTTGAATTACAAGAGATTGGTAACGGAATAGCAATTTTTGAAATTGATTTTCGAGAAGATTTAACGCAAAATGGAGCTATTCATGGAGGGGTTTTGGCTAGTCTTGTCGATTCATGTTGTGCATGTGCTGCATTTTCACTCATTTTTCCTAATGGTTATATAACGACTATAGATTTACAAGTTGAATATCTCAAACCTGTTTCAAGAGGAAGACTTAAAGGAAAAGCTAAATGTATAAAAAGCGGAAAAAATATTTTTTTCTGTAAAGCCAAAGTATGGAATGAAGAAGGAGACCTTATCTGCACAGGTAGTTCTCAGCTTCTTCGTGTAGTTCTCAAATGAAATTTCTATTTTTGATAAGACTGAAAAGGATTTAAATAATTTATAATAAAAAGAATTTAATCTATTTTCCACGGCCTTTATTTGCTCTGATACTTGGCCTAGTTTTTTCAGATCCCCAACCTTTTTTATGTAAACCTCGAGCTCTCTTTCCAGCGGAAGTTAAACCTCGAGTAACTCTTTTTGAGTGTTGTACTTCTGTAATCCAGTTTATTTTAGGATCAGATTTGATTACTGGATGGTTTGGATCTACTAAAATTACTTCATAATACCAATGCTTACCATCTGAGTAAACTTTATAACTATTCAAAACTTGCATGTTTGGATATCTTCGCTGTACTCTTTCCTCAGCAATCCATTGAAGATTTTTTCCTGTAGTATATTTAGAAACACCCATTGCTCTTGGTTTTCTACCTCGTTTTGGGCGAGTTTTATGCATACCACCTTTTCTAATTCTCACTCTCACAATAATATATCCTTGTTTGGCTTTATAACCTAAAGTTCTTGCTCGATGAATATTAGTGGGTTTTTCAACTCTTTGGATAGATTTTCCTTTTCGATATTCTATACCACGCTGCCAATGAGGTGTTTGATATCCTTTTTCATGTTTTTCAAAGGTTTCTTTTACATAATTATATCCAGACTTCAATTTATCAATGCACTCTTGTTTTTTATTATCTTTAAAAATATACAGAAATTAATTAATTTTATTATTTCTAATTTAACTTAAAATTTATTCAAGTATTGAAGTCTTTAATATCTTCATTTTATTTGTTTAGAAATAATTTTAATAGCTCAAATAAATTATAACTATTAATTATCGCTTAAAGTTTTTATTTATAAGGAGAATTGCGGTACCTCATGGAAGAAAATAATAAAAAAAAGGATGATTTTAAAAATGTGAATATTGAGGAAAAAGATGGTTTAAAAATATCCTATGATAAGAATGAATTAAAAGAAAACTTCCCTCATTTAGTTAAAGAAATCTCTAGAAATCAAAAATCATTTAAAATTGATTCTGTCAGAATGGAAATTGAGAATACAAATGAAGAAAATTCCCAAATTTCTGGTAACTTTTCACCTGATGATCTAATTAATCCTGGAGCAGTAGATTTTATTAGAAGATGCACAAAAACTGAAGAAGCTCTCGAAATATTAAATTTTTTATTAAAAAGAAAAGAAATATCTCGTTCTGATTACATATCACTGAAAAATCAAATATTACAAGAAAATGGATTAAGAAATTTAGTTAATAAATATGGAGGATTTAAAAGACCTGGATATTACGAAAGAAAATTTGGAACTTTGAGAATTAAAAAAAGTAATAATGAAAAGAACTAAATAATAATTAAATTTACTCATAAAACAAAAATAATCAAAAAAATTATAATATTATGAGAAGAAATATGATGAGCTTATGACAAACCGAACTAATGCTCTTAGTGATGATACTTGTCGCCCCAATCTGATTTTTTCTCTTTATTTTCTCTGAACTGTTCTCCAAAATTCTTTATGAAATACTTGTTTCTAATTTTCTTTTAAAATTACTTCCTTTTTCAGTTAAGAAATGTTCTTGTTTAACTATTTTAATAAGTTGTAAATCAAGTAAAACAGGTATCCTTCCTCTAATGCATTCGATTGGTAATCCTGAAAATAATTTGATAGTTTCAAAGGTTTTTGCTCCCTTGTCAATTGCAAACAATATTTCAATTCCCATATATCCTAAGAGATTCTTTAAATCTCCCTTCGTTACTTCTCCATTAAACATTGTATGTCGGCAATTTCAACTTATTCTAAATTATAATTTCAAATTTTTGTTGAATAGGCGGTGATTTATTTTCTCAGAAATTTTTGATTTTAATTTTTATTAATATTTTCAGATTCATTACTTTTTAAAGGTATTTCAGCTTTTTTCGCAATAACAGGTTCAGATTCTTTTGGTAATAATTTTCTCATCCATTCAGGAAAAGCTGTTGTTATCTGTAGATTTGTTTTTAAAACAATATAAGTTTCATCATTGTAATTCAATTCTTCAATAACGTCATATTTCTTGAGAAATTCAATATTTTCCACAAATGAGTCAAGCGTTTTTTTGGATAGTAATTTAGGTAATGCATCCTTTGAAATTAAACCATTTCTTAATTCAGAAAGAACATTATATTTTTTTGGATCTGCCATTATTTGAAATAGTGTAAAAGTATCTTCTTTTAATTCTTCATCTGTTTTTTTTTCATATTCACTATAGTACTCTTGAACTTTAGGAAGAAGTAAATCAATTAATTCTGGTTTATCATCAATGTATTCTATTACACTATCTGGAGGGATTCTTTCTGCATTTACTTCTTTTAATAAAAGTACATATTTTTCCACTAAACCAATTTGATTTATAAAAATGAATTGTTTATCTTCTAATGTATTAATTATCTCATCAAAATTCTTGCTAATAAAATTTTCAATAAACCATTCTCTAAGCATCTCTAAAGGTATTGGACCTCTTGATAATTTCTCTAAAGTTTCAAATATATGCTTATCATTTAATAAAATTGCTATTTTCTCTTCCTCGGTTTTTTCTCTTGTATTTTCTAATATGACCCAATATAGACTCTCCACCCATGCTTTTATCAAAGATTCATTTTTTATTATTCTTTCTTTATCATTTTCATGATAGTTTAAATCATTTATATAAAATGCAGTAAAAATTTCTTCATTTGATCGTAATCTTTCTGAAAATTCTATACACAAATCTGAAATTTTTTCTTCTATTTCTGGAGATAATTGTTGATCCACAATTGTAGAAACCATTAGTATTTCCTTATTCCCACGCGCCCAATCGGAGTGAATCTCAAAATAATAATTCAAAGATCTTAAATTCTCAAAAGAGTGAGTGAAAAAACCTTCATTAAATTGTTGATCCATAAAATTGGCTATTTTAACTGATAAATCTTTATCTAATGAGTCTTTTGGATAAGAATAAACTACTAATGGTCCAATTTTACGATGAAACCATGATAATGCTACGATTGTCTTCAATTAATGAATCTCCAAAACGGGATAATTATTTTTTATATAAAACAGTTAATTTTAGAATGAATAACTTAAATTAAATTAATATTAAAGATTATATATTATTAAAGATAAATAAATTTATCTTAACTCAACCTCTATTATCTTTAAGTAATAATATTTAACATTTAATTAGTAATATTTTATTAGCTTTAAGATAATTACCAGCTGTGGCAATGTGTCCTATAAAATTAGTTGGATTCGATTTAGATGACTGTCTATTTGATTCAACAGGATTATCTGATAGAGCTAGAATTAAGGGAATTGAAGCAATGATCTCACTTGGTTTAGATATACAAAGAGAAAAAGCAATTAAGATATTAAAAGAAATTGTCAACGAATATGGCTCTAATTCTTCAAAACATTATAATTATTTCATCCGTAGATTAAATCAAATGGATGAAGATGTAGAATATATTTCTTATAATGACCAATACAAGTATATAGCTTCCGCTGTTATGGCATATCATGCAGAGAAAATCAACTCAATTAAATTATACGATGATGTTGAAGAATGTCTGCTAAAATTAAAAAAAAAATCCATTAAAACAGCCATTATAACAGATGGTATTCCAATTAAGCAGTATGAAAAGATTTTACGGCTTAAAATTGATATATTAATAGATTTAGTTGTAATTTCAGATGAAATAGGAATTAAAAAACCAAATCCAGAATTATTTAATTATTGCTTAAAAAAATTTGGGGTTAATGGTTCTGAAACGATTTATGTTGGAGACCGAATTGATAAAGATATAATTCCTTCTAATTTAAATGGAATTTTTAGTGTTTATCTTCATAGAGGTGGAAAATATGACACATATAAAGCAGATTTAAAATTCGAAGAAGAATTGAAACCTAACTTTGAAATTACTGATTTAAATCAAATATTTGACATTATTGATGGTATAAATCAAAAATAATCTATTGGTTAATATTATATATGAAAGTTGCTTGCCTTCAACCTAGGATTTTTCAAGATAGAACTAAATGCTATCTTGAA
The DNA here is from genome assembly GCA_964435435.1 of uncultured archaeon. Taxonomy (GTDB): domain Archaea; phylum Asgardarchaeota; class Lokiarchaeia; order Sigyniarchaeales; family SOKP01; genus Loki-b32. The sequence goes on along the minus strand of CAYSZJ010000077.1, from coordinate 9,604 downwards.
ATTGAGCAGATTTTAAAAAGATTATTAAAAAAATGTAATAAATGTGATATTGTATGTCTACCTGAAAGGTGGGCTCCATTTTTTAAAGATGCATCTAAAAATTTCCAGAAAGAAAGAGGTAATGATTATCATTTTATTAAAAATCTAGCTAAAAATTACAATATTAAAATTGTTTCAGGAGCAATTTGGGAAAAAAGAACTAATGTAGGAAAACCAATTATTACATGTTATTTTTTTAATGAAAACGGAGAAGAAATGGGTAGACAAGATAAATTACATCTCTATGCTTATGAAAAAGAGCAATTTGAATCTGGTGAGGAATTAAAAATATTTAAGTTAAATAATTCAGATTATTTTGCGATTCTTATTTGTTTTGATATGGCTTTTTTCGAAACACCTCGATTAGCCGTTGAAAATGGAGCAAATATCTTATTCTCTCCCACTCAAATAAGAGAAGATGGAATGTATAATTGGGATATATATTTAAAAGCACGTGCTCTTGAAAATAGAGTGCCAATTGCAGCCTGCAATTCAGTTGGACACTATTTCAAAAGGAACTTTCTAGGAAACAGTAAAATTCTTTCTTTTATTAAAGGAAAAATTTCTCCTTCTAAACTAAAGATTTTAGAAGGCCCTATTGATTCAAGCGGGTTTGTTTTTGATGAAGTTGATTTGAACTTTCCCAAAAAACTAAGAGAAATTAGATTAAAAGAAAAAATCGATAAGAACAAAATAAATGTGAAGATAATTAATAATTAATAAACGTTAAAAATTTTAGAGTTTAATATGAAAAGTCCTAAAGAGCTCAAAAAGATACTCTTCTGTGGTTTAGAAAATGGTGGAAAAACTTCAATTCTATTAACCTTAGATAGAAAATTCAGTTTATTGTCTACTGTTAAACCTACAATAAAAGCTAAAAGAACTTTTTATACAAATTCATTATTGGGCATCTCAATTATCAGGTGGGATTTAGGAGGTCAAAAAGGTTATAGAAAAATTTACTTAGATAATAAAAGTAAATATTTTACAGATATGCAATCAATCTTTTACATAATAGATATTCAATCTTCCGAAGACTTTAAAGATGATTTAATTTATCTTAAAGATATTGTAAATATTATGTATACTTCTCATCTGGATAATTTTCAGTTCTTAATCTTACTCCATAAATGTGATCCTGATATAAAAAACACTAAAAATATTGTGGATAAGATAAACTACTTGAAAATTAAAATTCCATCAATAATTAATGATTTGAAATTCAACATCTATACAACTTCTATTTATGATGAACCAAGTTTATTAAAAGCATTTTCTGATGGTGTTTTTTATGCTACTTATAAATCTAAGATGTTTCAAACATTATTAAAAGATTATATGGGTAAAACTTATAGTAGTGCTACTCTCTTATTAGATCAGAATTGTTTTATAATTGCAAGTAGATCTACAAATGAAAACTATCAAAGAATTTGTGAAGCAATTGCTCCAAGATTAACACAAGCATTAGAAAAATTAGAAGAATGGGATATAAATACTATAGATATAGTTACAAATATTGAATTTCCAGAAAAACACTCAGATTTCCAAAAAGAAGGCATCATATTTCTAAGAAAAATGGATATTAGTGAAACTAGACTTTATCTTGTTGCGCTCTGTTTAAATAAAAATGTAAAAATCAAATCCTATGAATATTTACCTTTATTGGCTAATAATCTACAAAATTTATTAGAAAGTTTTGAATGACTCTTCCTCACTAAATTAAGATGATGTTCTAGAATCTAAAGTTCTCTCTTATTTTCAATTATCTTAAAATTTATTTTTATTTCCAATGACCCCTCTGGGTGGGGTTTAAATACCTACATATGAAATAAACTTAAAACAATGGTAAATATCAATGACTATAAATTCAAAATCTGACTCTATATATATAGGTCCAAAAGCTTTATTTGATCCATATTACATACCCCCATGTATATTACATAGAAAAAGAGAACAAGAATTATTATATTCTCTCTTAACGGATTCTATTTCAGATGAGTTTTGCCTTAATATACTCTATCAAGGAATTGATGGAATTGGGAAGAAAACAATTATAAATAAAGTGATTAATGATATTTCGATTCAAAATGAAGAGTATATAAATATTCATAAAATATCTGTTGATTGTAAAGAAAAAAATTTCGAGGAAATGACTTTTTCATTGATATCTGATTTACTTATCCTTTCAAATCGCGAATTTAATATTGATTCAATTTTAAATTCAAATATCTCACACATCTGGAATGTGTTTAAACTATTATGTCAAAAAAGTAATTACAACCTCTTTTTTATATTTAATAATATAGAATATCTAAAACCTGAGCTTTATAAAAAATTTCTCCGTTTTGGAAAAGAAGCAAAAATTACTATGATATCAACTGTTAACAAAGTATTAAGACCACATACTATTGATATTTTACAAGAATTCGATTTCAAAAATAAACTAAATTTCTTTACTTACCGTGAACTTTATTCTATTCTAAAACAAAGAGTTATATTGACTTTTTCACATGATTTAGATGATGATCTAATTAGATATATTACAGATTTGGTTTGCGAGCAATATGTACCAGTCCCAGGAAAAGGGATTGAAATTCTTCGAGATCTTTACCCCTTATTAAAAAATAAGAAGAATTATAAAAATTTTGAAGTAATGGAGAATTGTCAGGGTCATTTTGATCAATCCCAAATTTCTGACGAATTTAGTATGTTGAATTATATTTCTGAAGAAGATTTATTAAATATTATCTTCTTGGATAATCTCTCAAATTATTTTACAAGTACAATGGATTATTATATTTCTTTGAATGAATTACAAGAATTGTATAATATTTCTTGTGAATCTTTGACTTATAAAAAGAGTTTAACTGAATTTCGAACTATAACTAAAGAATTGTTGAATATTGGAATTTTAAAACTCTCAAAACAAGATTCTTGTGAAGATGATGTTTATTTTCATAATTTGAATTCGAATAGTGATTTATATTACATGCTAATAAGCCCTCATCAATTAAAAGCCATTATTGATACTGTTTTTAACAATTAATATTAATATATTTCAAGGAAGTATTTAGTACTTCTTTAAAAAATACTACGTTCTAATAATTCAGAAAATCAGAAAATAACATCAGATTTTTTTATATACAAAACATGCCTATCATATATATAATGGTTTTACTCTATTTTTAATAATAAAGGAAGAAATGGAGAAAAATTTTGACTTATATTAAGAAAATTTCTATGACGGGATTCAAATCATTTGGAGACCGTACTGTAACAATCAAACTTTCAAGTGGCTTTACTTGTATCGTAGGCCCAAATGGAGCAGGTAAATCTAATATTATAGATGCGTTATGCTTCGCTTTAGGTAGATTGAGTAAAAAAACTATGAGAGCTAAGAGTTTAGAAGATTTAATATTTGCAGGTTCTAGAGGAAAAAATCCTTCTCAAAGAGCATCGGTAACAATGTATTTTGATAATTCAGAGAATGTTTTCCCAGGAGGTACAGAATCTTTTGAAATCACTCGTGTTATAAAAAGGGGAGGGGGTGGTGGTTATAAGATGAATGGAAAAAAAGCTACTCGGCAACAGATTCTAAATGCATTAGCTGCTGCAAATATTGATCCTGATGGTAGTAATCAATTCGTTTTACAAGGAAAAATTGTTGAATTAACACATATGAATGCGGAAGACCGAAGACAATTTATTGAAGAACTTATAGGACTTAAAAAGTATGATGAAATGAAAGATGTTACACTTAAAGAATTGGAAAAAGCAGAAAGAGATCTAGGACAGTTCGAAGTAATTTTTAAAGAAGTATCTTCTCAGCTTAAAAAAGTTGAAAAAGAAAAGAATGATGCGTTAGCGTGGAAAGAATTAGATGATCACATAAATTTTTTAAATTCACAGTTAATAGCTTTAAAAATTTCAAAGTTAAGACAAGAAGAGGATGAATTTGAGAAAAAAATTGATAATTCTCTAAAAATCATCGAAGAATTAGAAGAGAAAATTGTTAGACAAGAAGATTTGCTAAAACAAGAATCACTTGTTATGGATAATATTCAAGTAACCATTATTGAAAAAGAAAAGGAGAGAGAGGAAATTACTGAAAATATAACTCAGTTAAAGACCAAAATCTCTTCAAGTCAAACTACATTAAATCTAGCTAATAAGTCAATTGAGAAATTGACTCAAGAAATAAAAAATTTAGAAAATTTACAAATGGAGCTTGAAGAAGGGCAATCTATTGATTTTTTAATAGAAAAAGCTTCAAATGAAATTTCTGAATGTGAAAATCTTATTGAAGAATCTAAAAAGGAAATAGAAAAAAGACAGCAAACTCAAGCTGAACTCGAGACAAAAATAAAAGATACTGATGAAGAAAAATCACAATTTAAGACTGAAATCTCAAGTGTTAAACAAAATATATCGTCTAATAAGGCTCAAATAAAAGTTCTAAGAGAAAATATTAAAAAGAATGAAGATAAGAAAACCAAATTAGAAAATGAATTGAATAAATTAAAAAGAGATGCAGAAAGTATAGATGATGCAATTGAAGATGCAAGAAAGACAGAAAAGGAAATTCGAAAACAAATTGATAATTTAAAAGTAAAAGTCTCAGAAGAAAACCAAAATAGAAAAGATTTGGAAAATAAAATAAATACACTTCAAGAAGAAAGAAATATCCTAAATACAAATCTCGGAAATTTACAATCATCATTATCATCTTTGAATACTGAGATTAATATGAATAACAGTAATATTCAAGATTTAAATGAGAAAAAAAATTCAATCGAGAAGAAAATTCAGGAATTAAGTAAGGGTAAAGACACTGAACAAGTTGTTAAAGAATTATTAAAAGAAAATGAAGACATTAATAAAAAATTAACAGGATTAAGAGCAAAATTAAAGGAAGAAAACTCAATTTACAAAAAAAATGAACAGAATATAGAATTATTGAAAATGAAAAAGTATTCTCTTGAATCTGAAATTAATGATAATAAAGGAAAGATTGACAATATTAATACTGAACTAAAAATATTTACAAAAGAATTAACTAAATTGGAAAGAGAAAAAAATAATTTAGACTTACAAGTTAATACACTTAATAAAAGTCTTTCAGATATCGAAAAGGATATAGAAAAATTTAGTTTAAAAAAAGATAATATACAAAGACGTTTGGAAGAACTTAAAAAAGAAAAGGAGAATTTCTTAAAAAAAATTGAATCTTCAGAAGAAGAATATGAAAAAAATACAGAAGACATAACTGGAATCTTACAAATTTTAAACATGCTTACTCAAAACATAAATATATCAGTTGAGTCCATAAAAAGCAATATACAACAGTCAAATGCCGAAGCAATAGAAGTATCTGCCGAAGATTTCAAAAAATTTATATTAGATATTTTAGATATAATGAAAACTATCAAAACACTCGGTAGTGATACAGAACAAACTGCCGAAATGTCAGAAATGCTCAGCTCGATAATGGAAACATTAAGTTTATTTACAGATAATGCTGATTCTACAATTAATCAACTAATTGAAAAAGTAAAAGAATCCGCTGATGTAGAAATACAAGCATCAACTGCAACTTTTGATAGTTTTGTGCAAGATCTAATGGAAATTCTTGAAAATGTGTATTTATCTTTAAGAAAGTTAACTATGTCTAAGAGTCAAGAACTATATAAACAATTAGAAGAAATTTCTGATAATATTAGTGCTCAAACTGATGATTTTAATGATGTTGAGAAAAAGTTTACTGAAACTAATGTTCAGAATCAACATAATACAGAAAATCTTTCAATATTTAATCGTAGACTTGAAGAAATTAATAAAAGAATTCAAGAATTAAATACTAGAGCTGTGAAATCAGGAGAGGAAAACAATGAAAGAAATGCAATTATTAATGAAAGACAAAAAGAAATTGAAAATTTAGATGTAGATATTAAAAAACTAGTAGAGCTTAAAGATACTTACTGGGATAATATTTCTCAAATCCAAGATGATATCGAGAAAAAACAAGTAGAATTAGAAACTTTGAGGGAAAAGTTACAAGAATTACATGGAATTCAAAATTTATTCGAAAATATTACTGAGATTGAGGAAAATATACAAAAATTAAATAGTATAATCGATGAAAAGAAGAATTTGATTATTAATACTGAAGATAGTATTAAAAAAATTCAAGAAGATCAGAATTCTTTGCAAAATGAAATTGATACTTACACTTCACAAAAAGAAAAATTCTGGGAGGTAACAGAAAATATCCAGAAGCAAATTGAAGATAAAAATAGAGAATTAGAAGATACCATGGATCGTCTTAGGGCACTAGAAAATGTAATGAGAATAATCAATTCAATTGAAGATATTAAAAAGGAGAATGCCGATGCCAATAATAATATTGAAATATGTTTGAAAGATATAGAGGTTTTTAACTCTCAGGTTGATGAAATTCAAAAAAGTGTTGATCAAAAACAAGAAATAATAGATTCTCTTAGAAATGAAAAAACTAAAGAATTAGAATCACAAAAAAAAGCTCAAAAGCAATTAAACAAACTGAATAAAGATTTACAGAAACAGCAAAGAAAATTAAATGAGTTAAATAAGAATAAAGAAAGAGAACAGAAAATTATAGAATTAGGTAAAGAGATAAAAGACACTGAAAAACAAGTAAAATCTATATTGAAAGAATTAGAGAATTTTAAAGAAGAATTAGATACTGAAAATGAGAAAAAGGATACTAAACAAAAAGAAATTGATAAATATATTCAAGAAAAAGATGAATCGTGGAAAAAACAAAAGCAATATCAAAAGATTATTACAGATTTAAAATCAGATCTCTCAATAGAAAATTCTAAAAAGAATAACTTTGAATCTAAAAAAATTATATGTGCAGATCAAATAGAAACTTTATTTCAACGATCAAAAGAATTTGGCTCATTACCAAGAGTAACTGAAGATCTTTCAGAACTAGGATTACAATCTGAAATAGTAGAAGCAACCAAAAAGAAGAAAGCTCTCGAACCTGTGAATTTAAAAGCTATTGAACAATATGATGCAGTAAAAGAAAGATTTGATGAAATTGATATGCGTAGACAAACAATACAGAGAGAAAGAAAATCAATTTTAGATGCAATTGATAAAATAGAACTTGAAAAGACGAGAACATTCATGAAAGCATATCATGAGATTAACAGAGAATTTAGCAGGATTTTTCAAAAGCTCAGTCCTGGTGGTTCGGCTAAAATGATTTTAGATCGTCCTGATAAACCATTTGAGGGGGGGATTAGCATTGAAGCTAGACCTCGTGGAAAAAAGATTTCAAGTTTGGAGATTTTAAGCGGAGGAGAAAAAACCCTCGTGGCGCTCTCGTTTATCTTTGCCGTTCAAGAATTCATGCCAAGCCCCTTTTATGTTCTCGATGAGGTAGATGCTCAATTGGATGGTCCAAATGTCCACAGAGTCTCCATGTTGCTGAAAGAGGTTTCCTCGCAGGCGCAATTCTTGGTTATAAGTCATAGAGAGGAGAACATTGTAAATGCGGATAGGATATACGGCGTAGCCATGCAGCAGTCAGGAATTACAGATGTGTTCAGTGTTGATTTGGAGGAGGAGGCGAAACGTTTGCTGGAACTTCCAGATGTTGAGCCTACTATTACAGAAAATTAAATACAAAATTTAGTTGAAATGGTGAATAATAATATCAGAAGACCAAAAGTCAAAGAAAGAATATAATTTTAGCCAATGGACAGTAAAAGAATTAAGGGAGTTTGCCTCCAAAAACAATATAAAAGTTCCTTCGAAATCTAAAAAGAAAGATATAATTGAATTGCTAAAAAAAGTTGTATCTCATCCTGAGTTTATTGATCGATCTGGAGAACCAGAAGAATTGGAAGAAGAACTAATAGCTGACTTTGATGAAGAGGAAGATCTTGCTTTATTAAGGAAAGAAAAAATAGATCTGAAATTTTGGCAACAACCACCTTTTTCAAGTTTATTAGATACAGAATTAGCAAAAGAATCAGATATAGCTTTTTATGATTTAGCTAGTCTAGTTGATGAGTTTTTCGATAAGATGCTTCACGAAGATTTAATTAACTATAAGATCTCTGGAATTGCATTGAAGACTTCAGCATCATTACATCATTATAAAATTACTAGTATAATAAAAGAAGAAGAACAAATACAGAAAAAGGAAGAATTAAAAAGATTTCGACAAAGACATGGGAGATCTATACCAAAAACTTTACCCCAACCAATACAACCTAAAATGCAAATTGCTACAAAGGAGGAATTATTCGATGCTATGAGATCAGTTATAATAGAAGTAATGCAAAGCAAAGAAAAATTAAAAAGAAGGAGGATGCGAAAAGAAGAGTTAAAACAACAGAGAATACAACTGAGATCAAAAGCTCAATTACCAAAAGAACTGTTAAAACATATTAGTGGAAAAGATCAGACAATTGAAGAGCTACATGATTCATGGCATAATCGGATAAAAGCCACAATTAATTTAGATAATAAAGAAACTAGTTTCTTTGATTTAACAAATATTATTAAAGATGAAGAAGAAAGTAGTATTGGTAGGAAATTTGCTTTAGTAAGAATGTTTTTAGCTCTAATGTTTTTATCCACAGGAGGCAAATTAAATTTGTCTCAAGATGAAGATTTTAAGAATATATCTGTAGATATAAAATAAAAAAATTAAGGACAAATTTTAAAATCTCATGAATAATCTTAATGAAAATTTAAAAGAAAATCCAGAGGGAGAATCTCAGGAAGATATTGAAGAAATCTCTGAAGTTGTCTCAAATGAAGAGAGTGAATCAGAAGAAATTAAGGAAAATAATCAACAAATTGAAGAAGTCTCTGTCGATGAAATAAGTGAAGAAGAATTCGGTGTTGATGATAAAATAGCTATTATAGAAGAAACAGATGGGGATGTTGAAGTTGAATCTATAGAGCGTGAAAAAATAGAAGATATTGATGAGGAGGTTGAAGGCAAACCTTTAGAGAGTGAATCAATAGAAGAAATATCATTAGAAGAACAGCTAAGAGAATTTCATAGGAACTTAATTGAAGCTTCATTATATGCTGCAGGCAGACCTTTAACAATCGAAGAAATTTCAAATAAGTTAGAAATATCTAAAAAAGAAGTAGAAGAATTAATCAATGAGGTTGCTTTTGATTATCTAGAACGCTCAACAGCATTAGTTATAGCACAAATAGGGGATAGATATCAGATGCAGATAAAACCAGAATACACTGAAAAAGTATCAAAATTTGCTAAAGGAGGAGCTATTGCTGAGCGGTATTTAAGAACCTTAACGATCATTGCTTTAAAACAGCCAATCTTAAAATCAACTGTGATCAAATTAAGAGGTTCTGGAGCATATGAACATGTAAAATATCTTATTGATTATGGATTTATAGATGCCGTAAAAAAAGGAAGAACTCATGAATTAACAACGACAGATAAATATTCTGATATGTTTGGACTACCAAAAGATAAGACTGAATTGAAACGTGTTATGATTAAACAATTAGGAGTAGAAGAAGTTAC
>CAYSZJ010000076.1:15270-19342 GCA_964435435.1 uncultured archaeon | reverse complement strand
AGTAAATAATATCCCAAATCCTCGTAATATTGAACTCCGCCATATATTTCAGGTTTCTCTATAATAGAATAATTAACTATTCCTTTAGTTTCATAAGTTACAATTCTTGAATATTTAATCATGAAAGACAAATTGAAAATAACAGGATACAGTAAATTCGTCTCTATAAGCGCTGTTAATATTTTATCTTTTTCAAGCCCTTCCAAAGAAAAGATTCCTTGTCCTTCCATTACATCCTCAATATTAGATGTTTCATCATTTATTGTAATAGTCATACCTATTTCTGATGGAAGGAAAAACTCGAGACCGTAAGATATTCCACTAATCACTAAAGTTGCATAATCCTCTATCAACTCTTTCTCAATAAACTTGACTTGAAAAGTATCTGTTTTGCCAAAATCTTGTTCTGTTTTTGATATATTAATTTTTTCAATATATTGATTTTGAAAAAATTCTTGGATGTATTCAACTTTAATTATAACATGAAAAGTAATATTCGCGTTAGCTTCTATAGTGAATAAGAATTGGTTATCTAAAGGATAGATTATTCTATCACCTATGGTGAGCATTCCATTTCCATTAGCGTCTCCATATTTTAACGAATATTTATAACTTTCATTAGTAGTTATATTAAGATTCGTCAAAGAAGTTAAATTTACTTCATCCCATGTGGAAGTATTAAAACAGTCATAAATTAAAAAAGTTATATTCTGAATTGCCCATCCTTCAAGACCAGTTAAAATAGATATGGAATCGGTAACATTGAATTTTGAATATTGAACATTTATTTTATCTCTAATAAAATAAGATGTAGCAATGATATCTATATCTCCCTCATATGTCCCATCGATTGTAAAATTAAAGATATCACCTCCAGTTACATCACCTTTATTTAAAATTACTTCTAAATTGCTCCAACTTCCATTAGTTGCCCCTGCACTATGATAGTAATGATCCCAACTTGAATCAAAATCGTGTTTCACACCAAAATCATCAGTTATATTTAGATATATATCTCCTTCATCGGGAACTCCAAAAGTCACACTATAGACATTAAACACAATCCGAGATAAAACCCACTCGTTTGAGATACTTGGAATTGAAAATTTAAATGTGCCATTAAAAAGATTATACATATTATATTCAATGCTAAAATCTTCAGAAATTATACCATAAGGCTTTACTGACATATAACCTATCTCCTGCCAGGATAGTGATTGAGGCGAATCATCATTTTCTGACTGGTTTAATATTAGTTCATTTTCTAAAAGGTACAATGACATGATAATGTCATCTGAAGGCAAAACATATCCTGGTTTTTGAGCTATTATTTTAATTATATAAACTATCCCAGTTTCTAACTCATCTGTTTCAATTTCTTTTTTATGTCTTCCGATATAATCATTTTCTGTCGGCATTATTCCGGATAGAATGAGTGTTGATCCTTCAAATATTTGATATGACATCGGCTCTGCATATGTTGAGCCTGTTAAATTTTCATATTCAACTCCTGAAGGTACTTTAGTTACATTGAATAAAGCCCTTAGTGTTACTTTCGTACCCCATTCAACATTAATATTGCTTGTTGGATTTAAAGATATTATTTCTGTTTCAAATTCTTCTAAGACACCAGGAGAAAGATCAATACTAATATTGTAAGCAGCTTTAGCTTTCACACTAAAATTAGTCTTCTGTACCATCCCAAATGTAATGCCATATATATTAAAGTCCCAGAGTTTTCCGTAAAAACTAACCTGTAAAGAATAATTTGAATTAATACCTGAGGAATTTACCCACCTAAGCGTTGCTTTTCCATCTAAATCTGTGGTTAAATTTACAATATTTTGACCTAAGTTGGCATTGCCTAATATTAAATTTGCGCCATCAACAGGTTGAGGGTCATCCTTAGTAAGAAGGGTAAAATTAACTGTTGTTAAGATTGCAGTTACATTGATCTCTGAATTATATTGACTTCTGAGTATATCTCCTGTTCCTACAATTTTTTTACTCGGATTGTAATTAATATCACGATACCATACTGTGAAATTATAAGCGCTGTTATTTAACCACCGAAATGTTGCATGCCCATTTTGGTCAATTGTACAATTCTGAATTGGATCTGAATAATTACTAACTATTATCCATCCAGAATCAAGTGGAATTCCATCGATGTCAACGACATTAAAGACATTTCTGGATATATTGCATATTAGGTTTATTGTTTGAGATTCTCCTTCTATTAGGATTGCTTCAGATGTTCTATTAATTTCTATGATGTGGTAAGGTGCAATGTTTGATATCATGGATACGGTAAAGTTATATTTATATTCTATTGACAGTACGCCATCAAACATAACAGATCCACTAGCATTTGCTATATCACTTCTAATTATTTTATTATCTTGAATCATAGAAATGTTTACATTGGGAATAGAATTGCCATATAAATCAAAAGCATTAACTTGAACATCAGTCAATGAGGTTCTTTCTTCACTAATAAAGTAAAAACTATCTGGATCATATTGGTTATTATATTCAGTGGCAATCCAATCTGGTGAGCGCGTCACATTAGAAAGGCGAACCTCGTCGATAATTCCGTCAAAATATACTGATATATTTCTGGCAATATCCAATGCCGAAGCATTAACTCCAGTTGTATCGGTAATTACTAAATAATACCAATTCCCTATACCTACCTTAGTCCCTATTGTTCCATTAATATAAATATCGGGTGTACCCGGAAAATTAATGGCTTTTATTTCACCATCATCATTATCGATTGATACTTGAGCATTTCCATTTATGTCAATCACTGCAATGTCACCAGGTATCCTATAATAAACTCTAACCCTGAGATGATCAACTAGCAAAGTGACCTGATATCCTGATTCTTCTAGCCAAACTCTGAAGTTGGTATTACTAAATTCAGATGGCGACCATCCTCCAGGTTTACCCCATGTATTCGTTGGACCACCAGCTGAATGATATTCATCGTTAGTAGTACTCCACCAACTTAGTTCATAATAATCGGTATATTCACTCCCAGCATTCCCAGAAAGTCTAATTCTACATCTAGCCGTTTGATAGAGAGTTCCAGACAATCCCTCAATAGACACCTCAATACCTACAATAAGAGCATTAGTAGGTATATTAAAAGAAAAGTCGTAATAATCTTGATCTGGACTAAATCCCGATGCTGATGCAAATGATTCATCACTATTATAAGCATTAGTTGGGTTGGTCCAATAATTATATTCCGGTGAACTTCCAGTTGCATTTGGACTGTGAAAATCTGTGTTATTTACTACACCATAACTCGCAAGAGAATCTGGGTTCATCCAAAATTCAATAGTTTTTATTTCTGGTCCAACGATACCCACATTTACATAATCATTGATTCCATCAAAATCTAAACTACCATCAATCTGTCCTGACACTTGATCAGACACCCACATTGAGACTGAAGTTCCATGATTGTCATTCGAAGTTGAATCTTTAATGTCATCTGCTCCACCAGGATCTTCTTTTAAATGCCATACACCCTTATAATTGGAATCCCAAACTCTCGTTGGGTTTTCTTGGGATCCCATAGTGGAATTACCATAAAACATGAATATGAAAGTATCATTAGTAGCAGATAATACAGGGATCCGGACCCACGCAATAAGTTGAGCTTCATTGAAACTATAACTTGGGTCATATAATTCTATTTCGTGGTCTAGCCATGCAGTACTATTAGCAAAAGCAATATCATTACCATTTGACTGAGCCTTGTCTTCCAAGTCTGAGTCAATTATAGAAATCAATACGGGAAAATTAGTATGACCACTTGATCCATTGACCTTTGTGTGATCAATTGTTATTACCTTATAATAACTAAAATAATCGGCATTAGGAAGACTGCTTGAGGGGGTTGGGAAATGTGGTCCTCGTATATCATCCTTTTCATTATTATCTTGATCGGTGTTATTTGTTGTTTTATTAAAAATTGTAAATAATGGTGTGCTAATAATTGCTGGTATAATTATAGCAAATAACAGAATTCCAAGAGATTTGATTCTATTTTTTGAAT
>CAYSZJ010000076.1:0-15170 GCA_964435435.1 uncultured archaeon | reverse complement strand
GGTATAATTATAGCAAATAACAGAATTCCAAGAGATTTGATTCTATTTTTTGAATATCTTTTTTTAACAATCATTTTATTGGATTTAAATTTTTTTAGATAAAATATATTAATTTAATTTCCTTAAACCTGTATTTTTCTTAGATTATTTACTAGAATTGATCAAAAAAAGTTAATATTGAACTTTTTTGTAAATTCTTATATTATTACATATTTTTATATTTATTCTTTATAAATTATATAATAGTTAACTAGTAAAGGAAATCAGAAAGAAAGAAATATAAAGAATAAGGTGATTTTTCCATTTTAAGGCAATTCTTCATTTTTAAAGACAAGATCCTTATATATAAAAGGCTTTTCGGTAAAGCTCTTGAGAAAGAAACTTTTGAATTCTTAAAAAAAGATATTTTTTTAAAAGTAGATAATGCATTTCAATATCAAGATCACAAAAAGTATCGTATCTCATATATAGCAGAGGAAGAATTCAATTTATTATTTTTATTTATTAATACTAAAGTTGACGATTCTGTAATTATTGAAAGAGAATTAGTAAAGTGTAGAGAGGAATTTTTAAATTCATTTAAAGATGTTTTAATCCAAAAATTTGATGCAAATAGTTTTAAAAGTTTTGATCCTGTAATCGATTCATTCCAAAATGAATTTCCACCAAAATTATCTTTAGTAGGATATAATGGAGTTGGTAAAACAACAATTTTCAATCTGATAAGGGCAAAAGAAATTCCAGTACAACATCACTCTCAAATTGGTGGAGATGTTGCACTATTAAGGATTGGAAGGATACTTTTTCAATTGAGAGATTTTACTGGACAAGAAGATATTGGTTTTTTATGGAATAATTTCATTAAAGGGAGCGACGTTGTAATGATAATTACAGATTCCAGTTTAGGAAATATAGAAAAAAGCAAATTTTTCTTAAAAAAAATTGAAGAAGAAACACCTTTAGCTTATACCTGTGCTTTAGGCAATAAACAAGATTTAAAAGAAATATTAGAGCCTGTAACAATAGAAGAAATCTTAGGCCTAAAAGTATACCCATTAATTGCTACAAATCCCGATTATCGAGATACATTATTTAAAATTATAGTAGGAACCTTAGATATGTTTGAAGAAACTGCGCCTTTATTAAAATTAATGTATGATAAAGAAATTTTGATTAATAAATTTGAAATTGCGTTGATTGAGGTTAATCTTGAGAAAGCAGATTCGATTTATGAAGATATTGTAAATATATGTTCAGAACTTGGAGAAAATCCTTATGAATTAGAAATTCATAAGAAATATCAAGAAATAAAAAATAGATTAAAAAAATCTGAATCTCAACAAGAATTAATAACTTCTACAACTTCGGCGATAGAAGAACAATATATCCCAAAAAGAATATCTTTGTTGGAAAAACTTTTAAAGACATTATTACAGAATTATATGAAAAATATTGAGGGAATTATATCTGTAATTGTGAGCGATCGAGATGGTTTCGTTATAACTTCAGAGAGCAGTAAGGAAACTGAAGATGAATCGTTATTAGGAGCAATAGCAGTTACAATTGATGCTTATATTGAGAGAATTAAAAAAGAATTTGGACGTGAAAGTAGTTTTTTTAACATTACAACTATTCATGATAATAAATTTGCTTATTGTTCAAAAGGTCCAAAATCAATATTATTGACGATTTCTAACTTTTCTCCTTCAGATACAGAATTAAGAGTCTATTCTGAACATGTTGCTTCAAAGATAGAATTGTTATTAGAAGGAAATAAAAACGTGTCTCTCGAGATTCCAGAGATTGTAAGAATTCTATCTAAAACTAAAGAAGGTAAAATTCCAACCGGGAAATTTTCTTTTAAATTAATTTTTACTGGTGATTATGCAGTAGGAAAAACATCATTAATTCAAAGATATGTGGTAAATCTCTTCAAAGAAGATTATCATTCTACTGTGGGAGTAGATATTTCGCAAAGGGATTTAGAATTAAGTGAGAATACAAAAATTAGATTTATAATATGGGATATTGGTGGTCAATTACCTAAGATGGGACCTTATAGAAAAAAATTTTATGAAGGAGCTCATTTCGCTTTTATAGTAATAGACAGAACACGCTTAGACAGTTTAAAGAGTATAGATAAATGGTATGACGAAATTAAAAATTTTAGTAAAACAGATGTTCAAATTGTTTTAATTGGAAATAAATCAGATTTAGTTGATAAATTAGTAATTAGTGAATTAGATATAAAAAGAGTAGCTGAGAAGTATAATTTTCATTATATAATTACTTCTGCTTTAACTGGCGAAAATGTTAATGAAGGATTTTTATATATTGCCTATAAGTTTTTAGAATCTGTTTAAAATTTAAAATCTATATCTTTTGAAATAAATAGATTTTGAGATTGCAACTTATTTCAGTGATTTCAATTCATTAATTATTCTATCTTTTTTTTCCAATTCTTTTTCTAAAAAAATAATTTTATTTTGAAGTTCACGCATTTCAATATCATACTTTATTTTATCTCTCTGAGATACTTTGTATTTATTCAATTCATTCCTTAAATTGTCAATCTGTTTTTTACTTTTTTTGAGCTCCTTTTGCAGTCCATTTTTTAACTCTTTTTTTATTTTTTTATTTATCTTACCTTTTACTATTGAATTTTTATTTCTTAGTTCTTGATTTAATTCTTTTACTGTTAGATTTAACTGTTTAATATCCTCCTCTTTTCCTTCAATTTCTTTTCTTAAATTTCCCGTTATAATTTCTTGCGTATAAAGTTTTTTTCGTAATTCTTTAGTTAAAGTCTCAAGATTTAACAAATCGTCGACAAGTTTTTGTTTTTCCCTTATTTCCTCTATAGATTTAGCAGAAGGCTTACTTATTTTTTTAAATTCTCCTAGTTCTCTTTGGAGGTTGATTTTTTCTTGTCTTAAAAATCCCATACGATTTTTTAAATCTCTTATTTCCCTTTCTTTCTCTTTTAATTCAAATGTAAATTTAGAATCAATTATTTTTAGAACACCTTCTTGAGAGGGTGTTTTTAAAATAAGTTGTTGGAGTTTCATAAGCTCTTCCTCATAATCATGGATTTTATCAAGATATAGATTTATTTCTTGATTTTTTTTATCTATTTCGAAATTTAATTTACGTATCTGATTTTTTAAAAGACCAGCATCACCATCATCATCTTGCATAATGAATTTCCCTAGAAAAAGTAGAAAATCTGCTCAATTATAGGATAAAATATTAAAATTTATCATTTTTTACTAATTAATTCTAGGTTAATTTGTTTATATAAATATTTTAAATAAATTATAATGCTTGAAGCCATGCGAGATTCTATAGAAGATTATGTATAAAAGTTCATAAATTAATAATTTCTTGTATTTCCAAACTCGTATTTATCATAGTTAAGTATAAATTTATTCTTATTTTCACTATATTTTTTTATTGAGTATAATAATAGATCTATCTCTTGTTTTGTAATAATAGGAAATTTATAGTTAGCTGAAAAATATTTAACATCTTTAATTTCCTTCATATATCTCTCAATGAATTCAACATGCTGATTTAATCTATTACTATTAATATATTTGTTTAATTCTTTGAGTTTCCTTATACTTCCTTTAAATAATTCCATAAACCCAGAGTTTAATTCATACCCTATTGAATTTCTCGCGGAAATCATCGCAGCTAATGAGGTTGTTCCTGTTCCCCAGAACGGATCTAAGACGGTATCTTCATATATTGAAAACATATTAATCAAACGATAAGGTATTTCTAAAGGAAATGCCGCAGATCGGTCCCTAAAATTCTTTTGATTCTTGTTGTTTTTATTTAAAACTTGAGGTGTCCCTCTTATATCTTCCCAAATATCTGAAAACCATTTATTCCTTTCTTCCCAAAAAAAGGCGCTATTATATCTATTTTTCGATTTAGGCGGGATTTCCCTTTTAATATTTCCCTTCCTAAAAATTAAGATATATTCATGTTCTAGTGTAACATACGCATTTGGAGGTAACATCCCAGATCCTAAGAATTTATTCGGACTATTAGTTGGTTTTCTCCATAAGATACAGGGTAATTCAACAAAATCATTTTTTAGGAAAGAGTTGGTTATTTTAACATGATTAGGATATAATTGAAAATTTTTACTAATTTTTCTTGTAGCATCTCCAATATTTACACAAGCCATTCCGCCTAATTTCAAAACTCGTGTTACTTCTCTCCATATTTTATCTAATTCTTCATGCATCAAATTAAAGGCTTTTTTGCCGTCTTTTTCTTCCAGTACTTGTTTAATCTCATCATTTATAGAAGAAAATAATGAATCCCACATCTCAATCATGGGATAAGGGGGTGAGGTTATCATCAAATCTATAGAATTAGACTCTAACTCACACATATTAGATGAATCTTTGAAATATATTTTATGAACTGTTTTCATTATTGTTTGACAGTTTTACTTACTTGTTTTTTACTAATTTTTATAAAATTTAAAATCCAAATTTTATACAATAATATTTCATTTAAAATTTATATAAATTGTTATCAAATATTAGATAATTATGAGTCGTAGTGCTAGAGTTAGCCAAGTTATATTAATTATCATTGATGATTTACGCGCTGAACACCTATTTAAATGGATGAAAGAAGGAAAGTTTCCAAATATAACTCAAATTGCAGAAAATGGTATAGCATGTTCAAACTGCATAACCTCCTACCCTGCTATTACTTTTCCGTGTTATGGTAATATTATAATAGGTGCTTATTCAGGATATTTTCCTAAAGAAGGAAGCGCTGTTCCATTATATCACTGGGTTAACAGACTGGATCCTCCGTCAACCAGTAAAAAACCACCTTTTATTCGTAATTATGGAGAAAGATCGCAATTATTAAAAGTAAATAAAGATATTGGCAAAAATGTAAAAACTATTTTTGAACAAGCACCGCAAGGAAATATCTTAAGTTCTAGTTGTTTCTTATTTCGTGGAGCTTTATTTGTTGCTGCAAAAAGTGTTTTTGATGTAGAGGGTATCTTTAAAAATATCGCAGATGCATTTGAACATCCTAGGAAATATTTTTCAAAGAATGAAGTCCCGTTAATAAGTGTAGGTTATGTTTTCCAAACAGATGATATTATGCATAAAAAAGGATTTAATAATCCTGAGTATATCAATCTAATAATTGATTGTGATAAATATCTAGGAGCTTTAATGAATACATTAAAAAAGACTGGATATTTTGATTCTACTGCAATTGGTATAATTTCAGATCATGGTAATTTTAAAGCAAAAGAACATATCGACCTTGAGCCATTCTTTCAACAAAAAGGGTTGAAACCATATGTTCCTGAAAAAGGGATTGGAGATTTCGATTGTAATTTTGGCTCAGTTGGTTTTTTTAATTTTCCAGGAGACACTTGGCATCATCATCCCTCAATTCAACAGCTGCAAAAATTTAAGTCGAGTGGTATTGGAAAGCAAAATTTGAATCTCATTGAGACATTGTGGGAAATTCCAGGGGTTAAATATATGTATTATAGAGAAGATGATAATAAACCAGAAAAAGGGAAAATTCATATTAAGTATCGAGATGAAAAATCTGAAAGAAGAATAGAAGGAATGATTGAATATCAAGGTTTTGGGAAAGAACAAAAAACAAGATATACATTTGATATTGATGATTTCTATGGCTATAGTGAAAATGAGAATTCAGCGAAAATCCTTGATAACAGGTTTCATACTATAGATGAATGGCTAGAAACTACCAATCATATTGATTTTCCAATGATAATTGATCAAATCCCTCGTTATTTTAAAAATCCAAGATCTTGTGATATAATGGTATCAACATTGGGAGAATATAGCTGTGGGTATGAACATGGTAAAACAGTAGGCACCTCGCTATTTTCTCATGATATTGGACTCAAGGAATCAATGGTCGTACCATTCATTATTGGTGGATCGTCACAAATTCCTCAAATTAAACTTCCATATTGTAAAACAACAGACATGGTTTCAACATTATTAAATTTACTAGGACTTACACCACATTCAAGTGTTATAGGTAAATCTGTATTAGACTATCATTAAATATTTTCCTTTTTATGAATATTCAATTAGTTTTTATTAAATTATTCTTTTTAAAACTCAATTTGAAAATTTTGATTAAAAGGCAATTATTTTGAAGGCAAATAACATCATAATCGTACCCGAAACTCATTGGGACCGTGAAACTTTATATAATTGAAGTATAAGGCATGATTGGTATATTCCCTTTCAGGAGTTTCGTGCTAGACTTGTAATAATGATGGATAAATTATTAGAAACTCTTAGAACTGATATTAATTATAAAAGCTTTGTCTTGGACGGTCAAATAATTCCGCTTGAAGATTATTTGGAAGTTCGACCAGAAAAGGAAGAAGAGATCATAAAATTTGTACAAAATGGACGTCTTTCTATTGGTCCGATGTATGTATTACCAGATGAATTTTTAGTAAGTGGTGAATCTTTAATTAGAAATCTTTTAATTGGACATAAAATTGGGAGGAAATTTGGTAGGGTTATGAAAGCAGGATACATCCCTGATCCTTTCGGCCATATAGCACAATTACCTCAGATTATAAATGGTTTTGAAATCCCATCTGTATTATTTTGGCGAGGTTTTGGCAATGAATTTAAGGAAAATAATTTAAATATAGAATTCATATGGAATTCCCCAGGACAAGCCGCATCTGTTTTAGGAATTCATTTGATATTTGGATATGGTTCATTAGAAAGACTTAATACAAAAAAAATTAAGGGAGAATATAAACCAGCATTGAGAAGGATAAAGGATATGGTTAAGAGATTTGAAAATTATATAGGTACTCCCAACGTCCTGCTTAATAATGGTTCAGATCATAATGAAGCTCAACCAGAAATCCCAGAAGTAATAACACAATGGAATAAGTTATACCCTGAAAAATTTATGGAACAGGCGAACTTTGAATATTATGTCAACAAAGTATTAGGATCGAATCCAAAACTAAAAAAATTTGAAGGAGAACTAAGAGGAGGGAGGTATGCTCATTTATTATCAGGCGTATTTTCTGCTCGAATGTGGATAAAACAAAGAAATAGTAAAATAGAATATCTATATGAAAAATACTCAGAACCAATTTCTACTATTACTTGGATTCTCGATAAATATGACAAATTTCTTTATCCAAAGGAATATGTCTTAACAGGATTAAGATGGCTTCAGAAGAATGCACCTCATGACAGTATATGTGGATGCAGTATTGATGAAGTCCATGAGGAAATGAAAACAAGGTTTGATTGGGCAGAACAAATAGCAAATGAAGTATTTAAAAGCTCAATTCTTTATTTAGCCGATCTTATAAACATTAATCCTAAAAATAATGGAAAAAATGCCTTAATAGTATATAATCCACTCCCATGGCAACGAAAAGATATTGTAGAATTCGATACGATATCTCATAAAACTAAAGGTGAAAAGTTTCCATATAATATTCAATTAATTGATTTCGAGGGAAGTAAAATTCCATATCAACAGCATCTAATTGAAGAAAAGGCTAGATTTACCCGAAAACAAGGTATTAGTCATAAATTTACATTTTTAGCAGAATTACCTGCATGTGGGTATAAAGTGTATTATAGTATTGCTGGTGAATCAGCAAGTAAATTAACTGGTGAGACCAATGATTTTAATATTTCAAGAAATTTCTTAGAAAATAAATATTATAGAATTGATATTACATCAGACGGTTTTATTAATGTTTTTGATAAAAAAACAGGAATTTCCTATGAAAATGTGTGTGAGTTCGAAGATGTAGGAGATTGGGGTGATGAATATGATTTTTCAGGTCCATATGATAATCAGACAGATTTAATTTTTACAACTGAAGATGCTGCTGTTTATGAGAGATCTATATATATTGATGGTCCAACTCAAAAAACTTATAAACTAAAGCTGAATTTAAAACTTCCCTACTCCCTCACAGAGGATCGATACAATAGAAAAGATTGGTTAGTAGATAATAAAATAACCGTAAATATCTCGTTATATAAAGGAATTAAAAGAATTGATTTTAATATTGAACTAGAAAATAATAGTAAAGATCATAGAATTCGTGTATTATTTCCTACAAAAATAAAAGCAGACAAGGTTTATGCTGATGGTCATTTTTATGTCGTTCCACGAATGCTTAAACTGCCTGAAGCAGAAAAATGGGTTCAGAAACCCTTACCTACAAATCATCAGAAAGATTTTATATCTATAAGTGACAATTCTAAAACCTTTGCTGTATTAAATAAAGGATTACCTGAATATGAAGCCATAGTTAATGAGGATGGCACAATTACTTTTGCTATCACTCTTTTGCGATGTATTGAATGGTTATCGCGTGATGATTTTATAACTAGGAAGTCTCATGCAGGACCCGGTTTTAATACCCCAGGTGCTCAGTGTATTGGTAAGCATAAGTTTGAATTAGCAATTATTACTGAATCAAAATCAAACTGGTTAGATTCAGAGATACATCTAAGGGGAAAAGAATTTAACAATCCACTTAAACCAATCTTTCCAAATATGGTTCAAACCCCTATAAGAATCTCAGACAAAGTTATTCTAAGACCATCCGGAATTATTTCATATTTTAGTAAAACTAAAAAAAAATTGACGCAACCTTATCTTCCGCCAAGTTTAAGTTTTTTAAAAATTGATAACAAGAGTGTGGTTCTAAGTGCATTAAAAAAATCAGAGGAGAGAGATTTTCTAATAATAAGAGTATATAATATATCCCCACTTGTTCAAAAAGCAAGTTTAAATTTTTATGATAAAATTTTAATAAAAAATGTTCAAATAGTGAATCTTCTAGAAGAAACTCCACAACAAGAAATTAAAGCGAATATTAATGGCTTTGATAAAAATAAACTTGAAATTTCAATAGAGCCACATGTAATTGTTACATTAAAACTTGAATATGAACTATTGGCATGATTTAACAAACAAAATTAATTAATATAGCTCAATTAAATTCCAAAATTTTTTCCATTCTAATTTCAACAGCTTTATTTTTATGAATTAACCTGTCCGTCTCAGTATATCCAAGATTTTTATAAAAATCAACAGCTGAAATTGCTGAATATAAAAAAACAGTTTTAATCTTTTTTTGTTTTGCTTCCATTTCAAGTTGTTTCATAATTTTTTTACCAAATCCTTTTCTATGATTTTTTACATCAACAAAAACATCACGAATTTGGCCCTGTGCCGAAATACTTCCAGTACCCAAAATATTCCCTTCTTTTTCTAACACAATGGTGTGAATTTCTGATCTATGCATAAAACCCTTTTTATAGCTCCTAACTAAGTGCTTTATGAATTTTGAAGAATAATTTCTACTATTTATTTCATGCAAGCAGATAATAATTATTTCAACGCACTTTTTCATGTCTTTTTTTCGGATTTCTCGTATAATCTCACTCATCAAAATTAAACTAAGATAAATATTTAATTATTTTCCAGAAAGTAAAATTACCTTAATACATTGATTATTGAATGCTAGATAAAAATAAAAAAAAGAAAGAATTTAAAGAAATCCATATGGGAAAAAGATTACTGCCATCCAAGAGTAAAATATGCATAAGAATATCGTAGAACCTAAAATATTGCGTCCAGACCACATATAGACCCAAGTAACAGCAAATTGTTGATAAATCGAAAACATAACCCAAACTGAAAGATAAAGCGCACTCACAGGACCACTAAATAAATGAAGCCACGTGATAAGCATTAATAAACCAATAAGTAAATTATCCATGAAAATTCCAATACCTACCATGCTAAAATATTCTCTATAGGGACTTGTTGTTTTGAGTTTTCCTTGAACGTTCCTAAAATAAAACTCTTTAATCAAGAGAAATGGAAAGTGAATAAGTGTCATCCCCATAATTGTTCCAAGCGCTTTAGGACTCGGTAAAGTATATTGAACACTCCAGTGCCAAATCGCAGATATTGAAAATATCATTAATAACGCAGCAATAATTCCAAATATAATTGATTCTTTACCATTTGTTGAGGTCATTTCTTTAATTTTTAAAGGAAAGTCTTTTATGGAAAGTTTTTGTTCTCTGCGCATGATAAGTACATAATATACTAAAATTGTTCCAATCGCAGCTCCAATTATCAATGCTAATGTTGATCCAGATGCGGATAGCGGTATAACTTCTGAAAAATAATCTGATAAAAATATATAGATGATAAAACCTATTAACGCAACAGGTATTGTATAATATAAAATCAGTTTATAAATTGAAATGCCTTCAGCTTCTTTTAATATTTCTTTTTCTGGATAGACAAATTTGCGTTTAAAAAGATAATTACTTAGATATACCATTAGCACAAAGCAGAGTGCGACCACACCAAACAAAGAAATATGAGAAAATACTTGAATAGCAGTTACAGTTAGAACAATATTATTTGCTGGTGCTCCGTTAAAAGCTCTTTCAAACCATTGTACCGTCTCGAAGACTATAGAAGGATCTTTAACTTCAAATGTATGCTCGGAGAAAGGGCCAATAAATCCTTTAGTTGCATCCTCATTAGTAAAATCTCCATATATTACTCCAATTTCAATATCTTGTTGTCCTGTATAGGATCTTAACGCTTCAAGGAGATGTTCTTCAGTTGCGCCCTGTTCAAATAAACCAATTGCCATTAAAAGATTGGAAATGTTTGTAAAATTAGAAGGTATACCTCCAATTGCTACGGTTGCTTTTGTTCTGTTTGGGTATGTTCGTGAAATGCAGTAACAGCTCCTGAGCCCATTGAATGTCCTACTAGTCCAATTTACCTTACATAATCTATATTCTCAAGATATTCAACAGCAGCTTTGACATCATTAATTAATTCTGTACTCAAAAGGTATCCTTCAGAAGCTCCATGGCCTCTAAAATCAATATTTATTACCGTGAAACCTCTTTTGGCTAATTCAATACTCATAGGCTGCATATGTTGTGCGTTTCCACAATATCCATGCGCGACTACAACCCCTCCGCCGTTATCATCACTTGGAGTATATTTTAAAGTATTGAGCCTTATCCCATCTTCAGAAGTAAGAGATATTGATTCAATGGTATATGGATTGTTCAAGTCAGCAGCAAAAATCAGGATAATTAATGGTATTACACCAGTAATAATTATTAAACCACTTACAACCAGCGCTAATTTTTTCTTGTCAGATTTTAAATTTGTTAACCAAGACATGATATTTCTACTCTAAATTTTATTATTAAACAATATTTTGCGTTTACATTATAAAAAACTTTAACTATATTAAAACTAAAATTGACTCATAGAAATCCATATGATGGGAAAAAAACAACTAACATCCACGAATAGAAAATGCTTAAGAAAATTGTAGAGCCTAAAATGTTTCTACCTGAATTTATATAGACCCAGGTCACTGAGAATTGTTGTATAATCGAAAAGATAACCCATACTAACAGATAAAGTGCATATGCTGGTAAATAAGCTAAATTTAGTCTGCCAATAACTATAATTGAAACTATAATAAAATTATCCATGAATATTCCTATACCTACCATAATGAAGTATTCCTCATATTTATAAGAAGTTTTTAATCGCCCTTGGACGTTCCTAAAATAGAATTCTCTAATCAGGAAAAAAGGAAATGAAAAAAGGGTTATAAATATCATTGTTCCAACCTCACGTACAGTAGGTAAAGTATTTTGAACAGACCAATGCCAAATTGCAGCTATCGATAGTATTGATAGTAAAGCAATAAGCATTCCATATATTATTGAACGTCCAGGATGTATTGAGCACATCCGCTTAATTTTTAAAGGAACATGTTTGAAGAAAAACTTTTCTTCCCAGCATAAAAGAATGAAGGTATATATTAAAAATGCTCCAATAGCAGCTCCGACAATAAGCGATAATGTTATACTTGCTGTAGAATATGGAATAATTTCTATTAAAATATCTATTAGAAATAAAAAAATAATAAATTGAATAAGTACAGCTGGAATAGCATAATATGCAATTAATTTTTTGATAGAGTAATCTCCTACTTCTCCAAATATATCTCTTTCAGGATATTCAATTTTCTGTTTAAAAAGATAATTACTAAGATACACTATTAAGATAGAATTAAGCATAATAACTCCGAATAGAGCAACATAAGAAAAAATTTGTAATATTGTTGCTGTTATGAAAACATTATTGCCCTTTTCACCATTAAAAGCTTGTTCAAACCACTGAACTATCTGATAAAGAATAGCAGAATCCACTACTTCAGATAAATGACCAGAAAAGGGACTTATATAAGCTTTAATGTTATTTCCTTGATTAAAATCACCCCAATATAATTCACCAACATATACTTCTTCTTTTCCAGTGTATGACTTTAGTATTTCAATAATTTTCTCTTCTCTTAGACCAGGATCATATAGACCAGTAACTAAAAGAAGATTCGATATTCCTGTGAAATTAGAAGATACACCACCTATTGCAACAGTTGCATTGATTTTATTTGGGTAAGTCCTTGAAATTAATGATGCGATCTCAGCGCCTATTGAATGTCCAACCAAGCCAATTTCAGTGATGTATGGTAAATTGTATTCGAAATAATCAACAGCAGCTTTTATATCTTTTATTAAATCTTTACGTAGAAAGGATCCTCCAGAAGCTCCATGTCCACGAAAATCAATATTTAAAACAGTAAATCCGCGCTTAACAAGTTCTATACTTAATGGTTGCATGTTAAGTTTATTACCAAAAAAGCCATGACATACTACTATTCCAGCATGACTTTTTTCTCCCTCTGGTGTGTATTTAAAAGCACTAATATAGACCCCATCCTCAGATCTAAGTGCCAAAGGTTCAATTGTGTATGAGTGTTTCAATTCAGGAAAGTAAGTAAAAATTAGTAGTGGAATTACACCGATAATTATTACTAATACACTAATTAATAATCCTATTTTTTTCCTATCAGATCGTAAGTGGTTGAAGTTGCTCAAAAAGCTATTCTGCCTGTATTATTAAATTCTTTATTTAAGAGAAAGTCAATATTCATAATTTAGACTTTTAATATAGAATATGATCTTCTCTAGTAATTAAGAGTATTGATAATTTGAATTTACTTTTATTCTAGTAAAATTTATGTCTTATATTTTAAAATGAATGTTATTATTTATCAAGGATTAAGGTGAACTTATATAAAATTCGCTGATTATGTAACCAAATACAAATCCAAGATTAATGATGCAATTGAAACTATTTACAATGAAAAATTAAAAAGTGTAGAGAATTCATTTCTAAAAGATTATTATTCTGAATTAAGAGATTATTTTTTAGCTGGAGGAAAGAGGATCCGTCCTTTATTATGCATTGCAACGTATAACGCTTTTAATGAAAAAAATGATGACAGAATCATATTTCCAAGCGTAGGAACCGAATTCCTTCATAATGCATCATTAATCCATGACGACATTATTGATAAAGATGATTTCAGAAGAGGAAAACCTGCATTTCATTTTAGATTTAGAAATTACTATAAAAAATATAATTTAAAAAAAATGAATGCTACAGATTTTGGCAATTCTATTGGAATAATTGGAGGGGATTCCGCTTTTTTTCTAGGTTTGGAGGCTTATTTTAACAATGATTTTGAAAAAGAATTAAACCTAAATGCAATCAATTATTATGAACAAGCATTTACAGAAATAGCGAACGGGGTATTAATTGAAACAGATATGGTAAATCAGAAAGAAATTTCAATTCAAGACTATATTAACATGATTTCTCTTAAAACTGGAGCTTTATTAGAAAAATCCATCTTAATAGGAGCAAACTATTCAAAAATTGATGAAGAACATAAAAAACATCTTTCAATTTATGGAATAAATCTCGGTATTATATTTCAGATAATTGATGATATTTTAGGTACTTTTGGGGATGAAAAAGTTACAGGAAAACCTACTGACGGGGATATTAGAGAAGGTAAAAAAACCTGTCTGTTAATAAGCGCTTTAAATAAATTAGAAAAAAAGAAGAAAGAGCATCTTAATCATTTAATGGAACAACAAGAAATGAGTGATGAAGATGTTCAAGAAGTAAAAAATTTATTTTTAGAAGCTGATGTAATAGATTCAAGTAAAGAGTTAGCCAATTCTTATTTTGATAAAGCAAAAATATCAATTGAACATTTAAAACCTATTATTAATAAATCTGAAACAGAATTTTATGAAAATTTGCTAAATTTTGTATTAAACAGAACCTTTTGAAACTAATTTTAAAGAATAAATTTTAAAATTTATTAAATGATCCTTATTTTATACTCTTTTAATTTAAATTTCAGAGAGAACATGATTTAAGGAGGCATTATTTGAAAGTACTCCAAAATGTGTGGATTATGGAAAAATCGGGAATTGTCATCTTCCACAGGGCTTTTGATGAATCTATAGCGCCTCAACTTTTTGGAGCAATGATGAGTGCGCTAAATACATTCGCTGAACATTTATCTGATGGAGGTTTATCCAATTTTGAATTGAATAATAGAAGATTTACCTTTATTAAAAAGCATGATCTAATTTTTGTTGCCAATTCTTCGAAAAAATTTCATCAAAAAAAAGTCAATAAAGAGTTAGAAAAAGTAGCTAAAAAGTTTTTAAAACTTTATTCTGATAAAATAGATTTATCTACCGGTAAAATTGGCTCATTTACTGAATTTGAAAATGAAATTGAAGATGCATTAGAAGAGAAGATGGATTAAATATTTTTGAATTTTCACTTAATAATTGGACTACAGTATTTATTTATAGAAAGTATCGTAGGTTTTTATTATGAATAAATTGAAGAATCCAATTCCAGAAGATATTGCTCTCCAATTATGTGAAGAAATAAGAGAGCAGAATAGCAAAAAGAAATTCAGTTTAGCTAAATGGCAATGTTGGGGATGTATGAAATATTCTAACAAAAAGAATGATATACGGCATAGATGTATTTTTGGGGATGAGAATAATCGGGGGTGTCAACTAGTAAACAAGGTTTTTGATGCCAGATATTAAGGTTATTTTTAATTTCTCTTCATGAAATTAAAATTGTATTCTATATTTTATTTCAGCTATGAAATCGCAATA